>NZ_JBYCZT010000008.1:0-279321 GCF_057586375.1 Peribacillus sp. SRI_006
TTAAAGCTAAATTGGACAAAGGTGAAGACTTCGCCAAACTTGCCAAAGAATATTCAACGGACACAGGCACAGCTGAAAAAGGCGGGGAGCTAGGCTGGTTCGGACAAGGTGAAATGGTTCCTGCATTTGAAGAGCAAGCTTACAAAATGAAGAAAGATGAAATCAGCAAGCCGATTAAATCCGATTATGGCTACCACATCATCCAACTTCTTGATACAAAAGAAAAAGAATCATACAAAGATATGAAAAAAGATCTTGAATATGATTTGAAAGTCGCTCAAATTGACCAAACTAAAGTTCAGGACATTCTGAATTCAGAAGTCAAAAAAGCGGACGTGAAGATTAAAGATAAAGATTTAAAAGATGCCATCACTTCTGGTGACGCAGCCAAAGCTGAAAAATAATTGAATAGTAAAAAGCGACAGGACTTTACCTGTCGCTTTTTTTTCATCATTCGGGCTATGCTCCCTGATTTATATCCTTTTTACGCCTCTCACGCTCTTCTTCCATGCGGTCAATGTATTTCTGGCCTTCCTTTTCAATCCAAGCATCATCTATGAGGCGTTCCTGCCTAGCTGTCCAAATTGACATGATTGCACTGACAATTATTCCAATAAACACGAACCAAATCCAAATTGGCATGTCCTTTCCCTCCCAAAAAATCTACTATTCATTTACTAGAGAATATGCTCGAAAAAAAAAAATATGCTTCTTTCTCCATCGAGAAAGAAGCATATTTCATTAAAATGTCGGTTTATAGAATGAACGATTATCGAGCGCGAAGACTCTTTCCGTAAATTCACCCGGCTTCACTTTTTCCAAGGCGCGGTCCATCATATTTATCTTGGCATCCATATTATCAATATAATGCAGCACTTCCGCTTCCCTAACCATCGGCGGCTTGGGACTGCCCCACTCAGCTTTACCATGGTGGCTTAATATCAAGTGCTTGAGAATCATGATTTCTTCCGCTTCAATGCCCAATTCCTCTGCAGCTTTACCGACTTCATTCACCATGATGGTGATATGCCCCAACAAGTTCCCTTCCACTGTATAAACAGTCGAAACAGGTCCAGATAGCTCATGCACCTTTCCAAGGTCATGCAGAATGACCCCAGCATACAAAAGATCCTTATTGAGGGAAGGATATAGGGTTGAAATGGCCTTAGCCAGCCCTAGCATCGATACAACGTGATAGGCCAGTCCCGACATATACTCATGATGGTTCTTGGTGGCAGCAGGGAACGTCAGGAATTCATTCTGATATTTTTTTATGAGATGCCTAGTCACCCTTTGGATATTCGGATTCCTCATTTCAAAAATAAATTGAGTGATGGTTTCCATCATTTCTTCCTGACTTAAAGGAGCCGTTTGAATTAAATCGGCTTTCGTGACCCCGTCAGTATCTGAAGTAATTCTAATATTACGGATTTTCAATTGGCTGCGTCCTCGATAATTCTGGACTTCCCCTTGAACTTTCACTGTTGCTTCCGCACAATATGTTTTCTCATCAGCCTCGGAAACATCCCATAGCTTTGCCTCTATCTCGCCGGTTTTATCGCACAAAATCAATGTTAAAAAAGGCTTTCCATTACTTGCCACCGCTTTTGTACTCGTTTTAATGTACATATATATATCTACTACTTCACCAATTCCGTAGTGTATGATCCCATTTCCCATGCGACTGCCTCCGTTCAATTAAATATCAACATTATAACATACCAATCTCGTTAGTGCGTTTAGTTTTCGTTAATAAGTGATAGACATTGGACAGGAAAAACTAAAGCTTTGCCGTCTCTTATCACTCCACAAGAAAACCAGGCTTGACCCCAAGCCTGGCTCTCCAATCAAATCTATTTCAACAGTTTTTGTTCGGACAATACGCGCACTTCTCCTGGCCATCAATTCGGTAATATAAACAGCATGTCACCCGTTTATAAGGGTTCATTGACTCCGGAACACTTTTTTCCCCAATGAATCGTTTAAAGGGGGAACGCGTTTCAATATTCAGCCATACCTCATCTTCAAGAAGGATTTCAATGTCCTTTTCAACTCGCGTCTTTATATCAGTTTGCTTCAATAACTCACTATACATCCATACCGTATAGCTCCAAATATTTTCCCAGAGAACTAGTTTCGATATTTTAGCAGTTCCGGAAAAGAAGCGAATGGCATCAGCACCAAATCTGTTCAGTATGGAATGGAGGGCAGAAGGGCTTTCCTTTTCCGTGACATGGCTCCACCTGTTGGTTTTCAGCAAAAAATTCGGGAGCCAATGCTCATCTTCCGGATCATCCAAAACACCAAAGTCCTGAAGTGTGCCTTCCCAGATAAGCCGATGTTTGCTTAACATGTACAATTGTGCCGTGACAAAAAAAGCATAGCGTCTGAACCACATTGAAATGGCTATCCTTGACGTTTCCGCCCCAGTCCGGGCTTGTGCATACTGAATAAGCTCATCAGCATGATTGAAGGTCTTGGAAACTTGGGCTACATCTCGAAAGGATATCCGGTAACCCTGAAGTTCTTTTTCAATGGCTGGTGTGAGGTTATGCATTGGCCAGCGCTTTTATCTGAGTTTGTGCGTAGCGCCCTTTACCAAACGGGACGCACATGGGACTGCCGAAAATTGGATCAAAGGATATTTGACATTCCATGCTGAATACATGCTGTACCAATTCAGGCGTGATGATATCCTCCGGCCGGCCTTGAGCATGTATCGCCCCATTTTTAAGTGCCACCAGATTATCCGCATAACGGCAAGCTAAATTCAAATCATGAAGCACCATAACGATCGTTCGGTTCTCAAACTCATTCAAGTCGAACAATAAGTCCAAAATCTCGATTTGATGGGTCATATCAAGATATGTAGTCGGTTCATCCAACAAAATGACATCAGTATCCTGAGCAAGCGTCATGGCTATCCATGCCCGTTGCTTCTGCCCTCCCGATAATTCATCGACTGCCTGATCCTTTAAATCGGTCAGATTCGTTGCTTCAATCGCCTTTTGAACTTTATCTTCATCCACGGAACTCCACTGTTTCAACCAACTTTGATAAGGATATCTTCCTTGTTTAACAAGTTGATAGACGGTAAGCCCTTCAGGAGCAACCGGGGATTGCGGAAGAATCGCCATCTTTCTCGCTACATCCTTCGATGGCATGGTTGAGATCGCTTTGCCCTCGAGCAAGACCGAGCCGGATTGAGGTTTTAACAATCGGGCTACAGACCTTAGAAGTGTTGATTTTCCACATCCATTAGCACCGATGAATACGGTGATCTCCCCTTTGGGTATTTCTATATTCATATCATTTATTATTAATTTATCACCATAACCGAGCGATAAAGACTGAGTGTTAATAGCTGGTCGCATTAAAATACTCCCCTTTTAGTCTAATAATACCATTTTAATGAAAATGATTCTCACTGTCAATCTCAAAAAGGAATATAAACCATAAACTCCATGTCCCATTCCTCTTAAATGATTCATTAAAGTGAATGCTCCTTTAAAGATATGAAGCTTCCTTTGGAAACATTAATCTAAAAAAAACAGCACATTATACTTTCATTCATCACTGCCTGTAGCTTCCGAACGATAGTCCATTCTCCCCCCTCTGCGAATCACTATCGGAATTTCCAAACTCCATTTAGCGGAAAATAAAAAAAGCCCTCCATATGGAGAGCCTTTTAACCGACAAGCAGGCGATTTGTACAATGTTCCAGGGATTCATCCCTAATGAAGGTAAATAAATCGTGATCGATAAAAGGAATGATTCCTTCTGCAATATTCCATGCATTGACCTCTATTTGATAAAGGATTTCTGATTTTCCTGTACGGTGCAGCTCCTCACTAAGCACAGCAAGATCGGGGTCTAATGCGTGCCCCATCTCATGTGTGAGAATCACCCATGTATACTCCTCAAGCCTTGCAAGCGAGCCTAGGGAGCGTTCACACTGAATTTCAATATCTCTCTCATATAAAGTGATGCGATGACCTATGGCAGAATATTTTCCCCCAACACATCGTTTACCAGGAAACTCCTTTTCGATGATTAACTCCAAAGAAGAATCATGGCGGCTTACAAACTCATTCCTATTCAATGACTTCACTCTCTTTATTTATAGTTTAAGACCCATTATATTTCGGGGATGATCAAATCATTCATATTTTGGCGCAATACGGGGCTGGATAGACGAATCACTTGATTTTCACTAAAGTGCTCCATTATATATCGGTGGCATGTAAAAAATAAGATTTGCCGCTTTTCCGAAACTTTTTTCAATAACTCAAGCATCCTTTTTGTCCTTTCCGCATCAAAATTGACGAAACTATCATCAATGATGAGAGGGAATGAATCATTTTCAAAAGTATGATCAGCAAGTGCGAGCCTTAAGGAAACATAAATTTGCTCAGCTGTCCCGCGGCTGACCTCTTCAACCCTGAAACTCAAACCATCACTGCGCTGTACCAAAATCCCTTCTCCCGACTGATCAAGGATGATTTTCCGATAGTTTCCATTCGTTAAAAAGGAAAAATGCCGCTCGGCATCAGCGATCACCTTCGGCAGGCGCTCCCTTTTATATCGGTCCAATGTTTTATTCAATAAGCTTTTGGCTATTGCCAATTTCGCCCATTCCTTCGCCTCTTCGTTAAAAGCAGCTTTTTCTTCATGAAAACGATGAAGTAAATCATCATAAATCCCAGAAACTTCAAGCTGTTTTATCTTATGCTTCGCATCCGCCCGCTTCTCTAACAAAAGGGATTTCACCTTTACAGAATCCTTCCGTTTCTGTTCTGAATTCTCAAATGTATAAGTATTGATCCCCTGTTTTAAATAAGATTGGATTTGATCAGGCAGCATTCTGGATTGCCCAATTTGAGTGGTAATCAAATCAAGCTGCTTTTGTAAGGTGATTTTCTTTTCGGACAATGCAGCGACATGCCTGAATTCTTCCTCGTCCTTGACCTTCGCTAACTTAAAAAGCATTTCCATTTCTGCATCAAGATAGCCATTTTCCATCGTCAGCTGCTCGATTTCGTTCGTCAAACGACTTCTTTCCTGCATCCATTGCGTTAACTGAACGGAGAATTCAACCGCTTTATTCAACTCCCGTTTCAATTGGCCAATCGCTTCCCTCCATGTGGATGTTTCAAAATCAAGGCTATTTGCAAAATGAAATAAAGCCTTTGATTTACCCTCAAATTCTGCCTGGAGAAAATCATGCCTCTTGATTGTTTCATATTTCCTATCAACGGCTTCCTTCCATTTCTCAAGAAGTTCAAATACAGATTCAAGATTAATTTCCATTCCAGGATAAGACAGACCCCAACCGCTTAAGATCTTCCTCAATTCTTTATCCAACCGGTCCCTGCTAGCTTCCCAACCGGCATACTCCTGAATCGTCGATTCAAACGCTTCCTCCCTTTCTTCATATTTGAAACTTTCACTTTCAAAGCGCCTTTGGAGACGTTGGTCCAGTTCAAGCAGCCTCCCCATCGACTCTCCTTCACTCCCTTTATTGGTTTCACTCCCAATTGCAGCCCTTTTCCTTTTCATCTCATCCAATTGCCTGATATACCCGGACGATATATCATCACCTTTAAAGAGATACCTGGAAACCGCAAACAGAACAGCTACGGCTAGAAGTATCACCCCCAACAAAATCTGTTCACTGAAATAACTTCCGATTGCACCTAAACATAGTAGCACTATTAAACTGCCATTCATGATATGTGAACGTTTGTGATTATCCGCTTCCTTCTTCCTCTGTAATCCCAATTGCTTTTCAAGTTCAAGTATTTGTTCATCAAGAATAAGGGATTGTGCTGCTTCAAATTCGATGTTATTCTGCTTGTTGTATAAGGACTCCAGCTCGATTCTTTTTTCATCTGGCAGTAACTGGGCCTTAATCTCCTTCAAATGGGCTTCTGTCGTTTCCAGACTTCCCTTTTGCAGTTCATATTTCTCATCGAGCTGTTTTTTATCATTTTGGAGCCGATGCTTTTCCCTTTCGGCCCTTTTCACCTTTTCCTTCATGAATGTACTGATATCCAGTTTTCTTATTTCCTCATCAGAAACATCCAAAAATAATTCCTGCTTCACCTTTTCGATATTCTTTTCTTCCAACAGCCTTTCGTGTTCCGCTTTTCTAATATCCAACTCGAGCTTCTCCAACAATGTTCCTTGATCGATTGCATGTTCAATTTGCTCTTTATGCTCCTTGATGAATGGATTGATTTTGATTTCCGTGAGTTTCCCCTCAAGTTTGTTCATTTTCTCAGTCAATGCAGCAAGTTGGGCTTTCATGGGGATACCAACTGCCTGTAGCTGTTCAAGTCTTTTTAAACCATCAACAGGAAAATTCACATCCGGAATTTTACTTATTTCAGCCTCTAGTTCCCCCTGTTCTTCAACCAAGGGTTTAATTCGCAAAAAAGCACTTACGTTAACAAGATTTTCTTCAATCTCTTGAATATCCACCGTGACTTTAGAGAGCTCCGCCTTAAGTTTTGCTTCTTCCTGAAGTAATGCCGTATATGACTGCTGCTCTTCTTCAGATGCTTTCACCTTTTTCTGCAATTCCTTAAGTTCTTTCATTTTCACATTCAGTAAAGGTTTTTGGCCTGATGGCTTGAACCTTGAATCGAGCTCTTTTTGCAATTTCGTTTCGGCTTCAAGAAGTTTATCATTCCCGATCAGCCCGGCTGAAAGCAGATATTTACTCATCGTACCTTCACTTAGTGTATGTAATCCCTGCAGACCTTGAAGGTCGAAAGAAAAAATGGCTTGGTAATAGTTTTTATCAACGCCATGAAGAATCTCATTCAATTCTTCCTCGCCGCCGACCCTTCCATCCTCGAAGGTCAATTTCACATCACCAGTAGCTTTTCCCTTCACACGTTCAATAACGATTTCCCCGTCTTTTTTTGTTATGAGGCTGAGCCTTCCCCCATATTTGGCATGCATTTTGGGCTCGTAACGCGGTTCGATTTGAACCTTTGTCGGAAAACCAAACAGCATACTATGAATGAAAGACATGAGGGTTGACTTGCCCGATTCATTTTCCCCAAAGAAAATCTGCAGCTGTCCCAATTCAGGAAAACGCTGATTTTCCAGTTTGCCGTAACCATAAACATGGAGGTCTTTAATAATCAATTCCGTTGCTCCTCCCTACACTCATTTATTCGCTTCAAAAACGTGCAAAAGCCATCTTTCCGCTTCATCCAACAGTTCCCTCTGCTCATCCGGCTCTATTGAATCAAGAAACCTTCTTGCTCCCTGATGAATGTATAGCGGGGCAAGAGCAGCCTCCGTATCATCAAATTCAGAAGCAAGCCTGGATACCTCAGCCAGAAATGGCGATATACTTTCATTTGACCTATTCATAGGAATGGACTGGATGAGTTTGATTTTATACACCCAGACAAATGATTCCCCTTGGTCCCCTTCCTGCAAAATCCGGGTCAATTCTTCAAGATATTCCCCGGAAGCTCCTGCTGCATCACCTGCATCCAGCTTCAACTCCAAAAGAAAGCTTCTCCCATCGAAACCCTTCCGTTCAATTACTTCCTTGCATTGCTTGAACAGGGGATCAAATCCACCTTCTGCAGATAATTCAATTGTTTCGCTTTCCCATATCACCTCAGAGGTTTCAATAAAAGAATGGCGCTTCATGTCCCCATCGAATTCTATAAGCATGCACCCTTTGACGCCTGACTCCTTTCTGTTCCTGCCTTGAATATTTCCTGGATATATCACAAGCGGATCTTCCGAAACAACCTGATGTTTATGAATATGGCCTAATGCCCAGTAATCGAAATCTTTGGCAGCAAGTTCCTTCAATGAAAAAGGGGCGTACGGGCTATGTTCGGAATTGCCTTCCAAATTCCCATGAAGCAGACCTATATGATAATCGGCCCCTTCAGCTTTTATGTAGGTTTCGATCATTCTCTCCCTTACTTGACGGCGCGGATAACTGAATCCATAAAGGTGGACAGTCGTCCCATCGATTTTTTCAAATCGTTTCATTTCGGTTTGCCCTGAAAATACGTGGACATTATCCGGCAGCCCCACAGTAATCCATGAGCCGCTAAGGTGATCATGGTTACCATGAATGATATAGGCAGGGATTTGATGTTGCTGGAGTTTTTCCATCTCGGTCCGAAAGCGGACCTGTGTTCGGAGACTCCGATTTTCCCCATCAAATAGATCCCCCGATAACACGATAAAGTCAACCTGACGGGTAATTGCCTCATTAATGATAGTTTGAAAAGCTTTAAACGGGCTTTCTCTTAATTCCTTTAATATAGATGACGGCATATCCTTCAACCCTGAAAAGGGACTATCCAGATGGAGATCTGCCGCATGAATGAACTTCACACCGCTCAAAAGTGTCACCTCGATTTCTTTCAATATTTCATATTCAATTTTAACATGAGCAGAACATACTTTCCCATACATTATTATTTTAATACGTCATCATGCAGTATGGGCAAATTCAACAGGAAAAAGACCGAATGGCGAACATTGTTTCATTCACGGCATTCGGTCTTTTTCATCAATTAAAGATATCCATACTTAAATAGCGTTCACCATTATCCGGTGCAATGCATAATACTCGTTTTCCGCTTCCAAGACGACGGGCTTCCTGCAGGGCAGTCCAGACAGAGGCACCTCCTGAAGGCCCAATCAATATCCCTTCCTTCGAAGCCATATCCTTCATGGTAGAAATCGCATCTTCATCAGCCGCTTGAACGATTTCATCAAATACCTCTGTATTTAAGATGCTAGGGATAAAACCAGGGCTCGTACCCACTAACTTGTGGGGACCAGGCTTTCCTCCGGAAAGAACTGGGGAACCCTTAGGCTCGACAACGACAACCCTTAAATCCGGCAGATGTTCTTTCAAGGCTTCACCTGTACCGGTTATCGTTCCTCCCGTTCCGGCAGTAGCGACAAAAACATCCAGGTCTCCATCCATCTGATCCAGAATCTCGACTGCTGTCGTCACTCTGTGAATATCAGGATTGGCTTGGTTTTCGAATTGCTGCGGAATAAAGCTATTAGGAATCTCTGCTGCGAGCTCCTCAGCTTTACGAATGGCTCCCGGCATCCGCTCTGATGCAGGGGTGAGGACAACTTCCGCTCCGTATGCCTTTAATATATTGATTCTTTCTTTCGACATATTATCCGGCATGACCATAATCGCCCGATATCCCTTAGCCGCGGCATTCATGGCAAGCCCAATACCTGTATTCCCTGATGTTGGTTCTATGATCGTAGCCCCGGCTTGAATGATACCATCCAATTCTGCCTGCCTAATTAAATTGAAGGCAGCCCGATCTTTTACACTGCGGCTCGGATTGAAATACTCAAGTTTCACGAATACCTCAGCGTCATCCTCCGCTGTTAAATGATTAATCCTAACAACAGGTGTATCTCCTATCAATTCAGTGATATTATTAACGATTTTTACCGTCATTCAAAAAAACCCCCTTCGATCCATACACTTCCAACATGCACTTTTACTCAAGTTTATTATATCATTTATGATTTTTCATTTTAAAGAGAGAATTCCTCTAGTATAAATAGGTTTTGTTTTCATTCTTTCCAAGCTTAAAGGAAAAAAAATGAGAAGTTAGTTCGATATAGTTACTTTTTCAAGATATTCAGCTATGTATCAATATTCCTTGTCTTAATAGATTCACTCACATAACAATAGTCAAAATTGACAGAAAATGATAAAATTTTTATAACAGTTGATAACATTTTTGATAAGGGAGTTTTTGAAAATGAGCAGAATATACAAATTAACCGTTTTTGAACCGTCAGGGGAAAAACTATTAGATGAATCATTTACAGCCGAGAATGATGAACAAGCAAAAGAATTGGGACAAAATCTATTGAAGGAAAAAAACTATCAAGATCAAACACATCGCTGTACATCGCCTTCAGGCGCTTTATTGCTTTTTCATCGCTGATTGAAAATGGAAGCGCAATCACGAAAAAATATGATCAAGTTTTCCATACTTTCCTTATATAAAAAAAGGCCGTCACTGGAAAGTGACGGCCTTTCTTATTCATTTTCCAATGAAGTTCGGTTTCCTTTTTTCCACGAACGCTTTTATTCCCTCTTGGTGATCCGCTGTTTGGCGCATTTTCATCTGAGCAGCTTTTTCAATCTCAAGCATCTTAATTAATAGCGGGCGATTTTTTTCACTAAGGATCTTTTTCGTTTTAATCATGGCCTGCACCGGACTTTGCAGCCAAGATTGCACTTTTTTCTCTACCGCATGTTCCAAGGTTCCGTCTGCCACTTCATGAATGAGGCCCTTTTCTTTGGCTTCAAGCGCTGTAAGCACTTTACCTTCCCAGATCAATTCTTTCGCACCCACTTCACCAAGACGGCGTTCAAGGAAGAAGTGTCCACCGCCATCAGGGATTAATCCAATCCCGATGAAATTCATCGCAACCTTACTTTCCGAATCGGCAATAAGATGATCCGTTGCAAGAGCTATACTCAACCCTAGCCCTGCAGCTGCACCATGAATGGCACTGATGGTCAATTTAGGCATGAAGTATAGGGTGGTCACCAATTCACTGATTCCATCCATCAGCTCATCGAAAGCGTTTTCTTTTCCAGGCGAGAGCATCATCTTAATGTCACCACCAGCGGAAAACGCTTTCCCATTCCCTTTTAAAATGACGACGTCCACTTCATCATTCTCGCTCACCTCCTTCAGGGCATTAATGAAATCATGCAGCATTTTCGGATTTAGAGAATTCATTGCCTCTGGACGGTTCATTGCAACAGTGGCCGTCCTGTCCGAATATGTGACTAAAACCGTGCCTGCAGGTGATGTCGATTCAATACTCAATTTATTTCCTCCTCTTTCGTTCTATGAATCTATTATATATTCATCAACCATTTTCAGAATAGGGTGAAAAGTAATAATTAAACAAATATACCATTATTTATTGATATATTTATCCTGAAGCTGATCACGCAATGCCCTTTTCAAAAACTTCCCAACGCCGGTTTTTGGGATTTCATCCAAAAAGACCACTTCATCCGGCAGCCACCATTTTGCAAACTGCGGTTTTAAAAATTCGATGATGTCTTCCTGGGACACTTGTCCCTTGTATGCCTCCTTCAAGACAACACAGGCGATCGGCCGTTCCTGCCACTTTTCGTGAGGCACTGCAATTACCGCCGCCTCAAAGATTCCTTCATGGGCCATTAAGGCATTCTCTATATCAACGGAAGATATCCATTCACCGCCGCTTTTAATCAAATCTTTAGTCCGGTCAACGATTTTCACGAATCCTTCTCCATCAAGCGTGACTACATCTCCTGTATAAAGCCAGCCATCTTTAAACGTATCCCCTGACCTCTCATCCTTAAAATACTCATTGGCAATCCAAGGACCCCTGATCAGCAATTCTCCCATTTCTTTTCCATCAGGCTTCACTTCGCCATCCTTACCGATCACTTTAATTTCTATCATTGGCGAAACAAGGCCCTGCTTGGCCTTCAACTCATAAAGTTCTTCTTCAGGGAGGTCTTCCTGATAGCTTTTGGGTTTCGATATAAATACGAGCGGGCTTGTTTCAGTCATTCCATATGCATGCAGGAATGGTATCCCATACTTTTGTTCAAAGGTTTTAATCATGCTTTTCGGAGCAGCCGACCCTCCGCATAAAACGGCACGAATACTGCTCGTATCATGGCTGCCTTCTTCCAGCTCCTTCAATAAGCCCAGCCATATCGTCGGAACCCCTGCTGCGATAGTAACCTTCTCCGTCTCTATAAGCTCCGCCAAAATCTTTGGGGTGAAATAGGGCCCTGGCAAAACCATCTTCGTTCCAAACCAAACACTGGCAAAAGGCATGCCCCAGGCATTCACGTGAAACATCGGCACGACAGGAAGGGCCACATCACGCTCGCTTATTGCTGTAGAATCGGCAAGCCCCAGTGCAATCGCATGCAGTAAAATTCCGCGATGCGAATAAACCACACCTTTTGGGTTCCCGGTCGTGGCGGACGTATAACATATGCCGGCAGGTGCATTTTCATCCAAGGTTTGGATGAATGGCTGTTTCGGATTTCCTTCGGCTAATAATTTTTCATAATGATAAATAGGTGAAAGGGTCGTTTCAGGCAGCTCATCTTTATCCGTCATAATGATATACCCTTCCACTGTCGTTAACTCATCTTTAATTGCTTCCAAAAGGGGGATGACATCCGGATCTATCAATAATAATCGATCCTCAGCACTATTGACGATATAAGAAACATGTTGAGGGGACAAACGCATATTGATTGTATGTAAGACAGCACCATGACAAGGAATCGCAAAATAAGCTTCTAAATGCCGATGATGATTCCAGGCAAGCGTTCCAATACGGTCACCTGTTTGAATACCGAATTTTTCAAGATTACTGGTCAGCCTTCTTGTACGCTCAGCAATCTCAGCATATGTAAATGTGTGAATGCCACCATCCGTACGCGAAACTACCTCTTTCTTCGGAAAATATTTTTCAGCTCTCTCAATGATTTGAGTCATGATCAATGGAGTATCCATCATTACAATCTCCCCCTTATATTAAAAGCATGCTCATTATATATTCGACCAGAAAAAAAATAATCCTTTTTCCCTAGGTACCTTTTATATTATTTTGAATCTGTCTTTATTTTGATGATATTTTCATATCAGTTTGACGGCAAAAAGCAGATTCAGAAAGGAAGCGGATTTTTGAAATCAACTGGAATGTAATTCAAGAAAAAACGTAGGCTGGACTCATTCCGAAAAAATTTTAGATTAGGTTATTCTTCATATTTTTTTCTGTAATCCTTAATGGATGGAAGAAATTTGCGACACTCCTGCCGAATTACTGGCTGGCCGAGACCCCACAGGCGTTTGCGTCAAGGAGGCTTGGCAGACAGTCAGCGGAAAGGGAGCGGATTTCTGAAATCAACTGGAATGTAATTCAAGAAAAAACGTAGGCTGGACTCATTCCGAAAAAATTTTAGATTAGGTTATTCTTCATATTTTTTTCTGTAATCCTTAATGGATGGAAGAAATTTGCGGCACTCCTGCCGAATTACTGGCTGGCCGAGACCCCACAGGCGATTGCGTCGAGGAGGCTTGGCAGGCAGTCAGCGGAAAGGGAGCGGATTTCAGAAATCAAGCAGAAACATTTATTAAGAGCGGAATCTGAAAAGTTTTTATAAACCATCTAAATCTAGTGGTGCAGTTCCATGACAATTTTTTATGTTTCTTTCTAGAAAAAAGAGGAAATAGTAAAGATACAATTATATTTAGAGGGAGCTCATTTATGGTAAATAAAATAAACGAAGAACTAGAAGCTTATTGTGCGAGTGAATATTCAAAGCTATCACGGGTAATTGTTTGTGAACCTCATTATATGGAGATCAGAGAGATCATTAACGAAACACAAAAAGAGTTTCAAGAAGAAAATATCGATCAAGCACTCGCCTTGGAGCAGCACACACAATTTACAAAGGCTCTAGAACATGAAGGGATTGAAGTCATAAAACTTCCGCCTCAATTTACATATCCGGAACAAGTCTTTACGAGAGATATCGGTTTCACTCTTGGCGAAACCGTTTACGTAGCTGAGTTGGCAACAGGTATCAGGCAGGGTGAAGAACAAATATTGAAATCCTGGCTCGAAAAGAATGGTATTTCATATTTCAACCTCCTCAAAAATCATATTGAGGGTGGGGATGTCCTTATTGACGGAAAAACCATTTATATTGGAATCAGTGAAAGAACGGATGAAACATCCGTCAAGCATCTTCAATCCTTATTACCGGAATACGAGGTCATAGCGGTTCCTTTCATTGAAACATTCCTTCATTTAGACTGTGTTTTCAATATCATATCACCGACAGAGGCGCTTATTTTTCCAGAGTCCTTTACAAAAAAAGAGATGGATTTATTAGCTTCACGTTATGACATGATTGAAGTGACGAAAGAAGAACAATTCACTTTAGGTACCAACGTGCTTTCGATTGGGAATAAAAAATTATTCAGTCTACCCTGTAATAAACAGGTAAATAGTCAGCTTCGTGAACGCGGATATGAAGTCATTGAAGTCGATATAAGCGAAATCATCAAGTCCGGTGGCTCGTTCCGTTGTTGCACCATGCCACTATTGAGGACAACAAAAAAGAGGACTGATTCAGCCTGAGCAGAATGGAAGAAACCGGACTTTTATGGAAGTCCGGTTTCTTTCACCTTATTGTTGTCAAACATTAATTTTCAATGGAATTTGCGACCACCCCTTAAAAAGGCTGGCTGCATATATAACTCTGATGATAGTCGGGCACATGAGAGTTCAAAAAATGCTTGTCCGGAAGTTTTTGAAAGCAAGGATCTCCTCTATACATCAATTAAGCAGTCTTAATATAATTTCAGAATCCTTTCTATTTAACTGTACATACTGGCTATGTTCGTCCTTCGTCAATTCTACAATATTTTCATCCGTATTAACCCAGGCATAATATACGGAAATTTCACCTTCGTTTTTCTGATCATTAAAATAAAAGATGAAGTCCGCCTTAGGATGATCCTTCTCCAGCGCGAATTCTTCCCAATCGGCATTCTTTATTATTTCTTTGGTTTTTTCTGTTTTCCCCAATTCTATCTTTTCTTTATATGCTTCGAATTTGTAGTGTTTACCTTCATATTTTTGAACGGAAATATGTTCTTGCTTTGTTGTGCAACCTGAAGCCAACGTTATTGATAATAAGCAAAGGCCAACAAGGAGCGGTTTCCTTTTCATTACATGTCATCTCCTCATACCCAAATGGATTAATTATCCAATAACTATCATTATACTAGTCCTCGCAAAAGAGTAATAGGATTGTTTGTCTATTTAGTAACAGTAAAAAAACCTCAAGTTTATAACTTGAGGGGTTTTTTTAACCTTTATCCCTTGGGCATATGTCTTGCATTCAACCAAACCATACAGAAAATAGTTCCTCGTTGATGCCAAGATTGTACATATAATAGATTCCGAAAAGCGTGCTTATCACACCTGTCAATCGGATGAGTGAGTGATTGACTTTTTTGGAGGAAGAGCTTGTGACAAAGGGGATGCTTAAAATCGTAGTGAACAGAAGCATGCCCATACAAGTACCTACACCAAATATAATAATGTAGATTGCCCCCTGCCACGCTGCATCTATCGTACTTAAAGTAAGAAGGACCATTGCAGCACTGCCTGCAAGTCCGTGGACAATTCCCACTAACATCGATTTCAGATATGTAGCCCGGCCTGTATGGTCATGCCGCTTCGTTTGCTTCCAAGAAAAAATCGTCGTGATACCTAAATATACCAGCATGATTCCCACAAGAAATTCCAATGACATTGCCCAAGCTTCCGGAATTTCGTTTTTCAAAAGGATTAGGATGACACCGAACACCAAAAGAGTAAGTGTATGACCGATTCCCCAAAATACGCCTGCAAGTGAAGATTTCCATATTTTCTTGCTTTGGCTCGCAATCGTAGAAACGGCAATGATATGATCGGGTTCCAGAGCATGCTTGATGCCTAATACAAATCCAATCGCTAAAACAAGCAATAAACTCATTTCCATAAAACACCGCCTTTCCCTTTACTAATATTTACGATAAAAAACCGGATCCTCCCGAAGGATCCTCCTTCGGAAGAGATCCTCACAAACTGAAAATACCTTTTCTATATGTTGAGTTTGATTTGCCAATACCCGCAGCATCAGACCACGTATTGGCAGCCGGGAAAAACCTATTCTAACTTTGCTTCCTAACGGGGAAAGCATTTCATCGAGTTCGGTAATGAATGCCCCATCCACCTCATGATATATCAATAATAGCGAGCCAAGATGACTATATCCTTCCAATAATAGTACAGAGTCCATCTCGTCTGAAGGATTCAGAAACAAGTGGTCCATTAACAGCCTTTTACCATCTTGAAACACGTTCGTTTTGGAGCGGATCCAATCATATGTGAATGCCCCCTTACTCTTTGACCATCCTGGTGTAAATATATCAGTCATGAACAATCCCGCTCCGCTTTCCATATGTATCGTCGTATCCTGGATATATCGAGCAGATTCATAGGCAATTACGGGGTCCTGCACATAGGTAAGGAAACTTTCCTTTTTCAGTACTAACTCGGTTTTCTGCACTGCCGGCTCATCCATCGTCTTGTATATCTTTGTCGCAGACTGCGTCGTCAATGTTATTGTTGCCCCTTCTTCCAAACAAAAAAGCTGATGGTACTTGTCACCACCTACATAGCCTCCTCCAACATGAATGAGAAAATAGGTAGGTGAAAGTTCATCAAAAAACACAGGACGGGACAATTTGAATGCCCCGTCATAATAAGTATCACTCACTATCGTTCGAGCATTTTTCAGTTCCGCCTTTAAGCGAATGCTGCCTGTCCAACTCACTGCTCAAGACCCACTAGAAACGCCTCTGACTTTATCCAGTTCACGACATCAGTCAAACCCTTTTCTTCTTTTAAGTTAGTAAAAAAGAAAGGTTTATCCCCTCGGGTCGTTAATGTATCCCTCTCCATCACTTCCAGGCTTGCTCCTACATACGGGGCCAAGTCCGTTTTATTAATGATGAATAAATCCGATTTAATCATTCCCTGGCCACCTTTCCGGGGGATTTTCTCCCCTTGCGCGACATCAATGATATAGATTGAAAAGTCAACGAGTTCAGGGCTGAAGGTCGCCGCTAAATTATCACCGCCGCTCTCCACAAAAATCAAATCCAGTTCCGGATGGAGTTCCATCAACTCATCAATGGCTGCAAAATTCATCGAGGCGTCCTCACGTATCGCTGTATGTGGACAGCCGCCAGTTTCCACACCCATGATCCGATTTTCAGGAAGTACGCCATTTTTCATTAAAAACAGCGCATCTTCTTTGGTATATATATCATTCGTTACAACTGCCATGCTGAAGTCATTTTCCATTACCCGTGTCAACTTCTCGACAAGCATTGTTTTTCCGGCACCAACTGGGCCGCCTACTCCTATTTTGACTACTTGTTTCATCTATTATCGATTTACCTCTTTAAGGCAAACCTTTCACCTCTTTTCTGGTTAACTCATAAATAGTCTTACATGTAAATTCTCATGCCTCATTTGGGCGATTTCCAATCCCGGCAGTGTCCGTCCGAGTTCATCCTCCGGAAGTCCTTTAATGAATGCTACGGCTGTCTGGATGACCTCATGTGACCATAATAACAAGGATTGTCCAGCTGTCTGACCCAAAGGGATTCCTCTTACTGCATTTTGGATAAGCGAGGACACAGCTGCATACAAACAGGCATGAATGGCCATTTCTACGGTAAGGTTCAGTTTGGTACACACAAGTGCAAATACAATGGCCGGATGTCCATAGCATTGTTTTCCTTGGATTTTCTTCAAGTATGCCAATAACTCTTCGGATGGATATAAGTTCGAGCATAGTTTAGCCATCTGCTGTCCAATTCTTTTCGAGGCTTCCCTGGATTCCCGGGCGGAACATGCGGCATAAAGCAACTCATCCAGATCCCATATTTCCCCAACCCTTTGACTACTTACGAATTCATATGCAAGCCGGCACCCCAGTCCATCTGTATAGGTTAAAGATTTAGAAATGTATACCTTCAAAAACGCCTTTAAAGAAGTTGCATCATGTACCTTCCCTTCTTGAATGTAAGTCTCCATCCCGAATGAATGGGAGAACGAACCAGAAGGAAAATTGGAATCACAAAGCTGGATCAACGGAAACAAACGTTCAATCATGTGAATGTCCGATATGACGGAATGCCTGCTTCACCTTCCTCTTTTCACGACGAAACGGTATATCAAGTTCCATTAAAAGCTCTTCCACCAGGTAATCATATTGAACAAGCATTTCATCCCCATCAAACTGGGCAGGTAAGTGGCGATTTCCCAATTGATGCGCAATATCGCCCATCTGCCCTAGAGTTGTAGGCAAGATCGTCAAAATATCGTCATCTATCGTATGGATCACGATCATATTATTCTCATCCATATAAAGGATGTCGCCATCCATCAAATCCTTGTTTTCTTTAAGGCGTATCCCAATTTCATTTCCATGATCCGTTTTAACCCTTAGTATCCGTTTTCTTAATGCATCGCTTTCCAGATAAACCTTTTCCATATGTTTCGCTTTTTTTTCAATAAACTCTATATTTCCCAATACTTCTTTAACTATCATGTCATCACCTCAGAATAAAAAGTATCGTTGCGCCATCGGCAGGATTTCCGCTGGCTCGCACGTAATTAAATCACCATCCACCGTCACTTCATATGTTTGCGGATCAACTTCTATGACGGGGGTCTCCCCGTTTAACTTCATATCTTTTTTTGTAAGATTGCGAATATTCGAGACAGTCTTCACTATTTTTTTCAAACCCAGGTCATCATGAATTCCTGCTTCATATGACGCTTTTGATAGGAACGTAATCGACGTACTCTCAACGGCCTTTCCAAAACTTGCAAACATCGGGCGGTATAACACCGGTTGAGGAGTTGGAATCGAAGCATTCGGATCGCCCATCATACTGTGCGCGATCATGCCTCCTTTTAGAATCATGTCCGGTTTAACCCCGAAAAAGGCAGGATCCCATAGCACCAAGTCAGCGAATTTCCCTTCTTCCACAGATCCGACGACATCAGAAATCCCATGTGTAATTGCAGGATTTATCGTATATTTGGCAATATAACGCTTAACGCGAAAATTGTCCCCTGCCCCTGTATCCTCCAGCATTTTGCCACGCTGCTTTTTCATCTTATCAGCCGTCTGCCATGTTCGCAGAATAACTTCTCCTACACGCCCCATCGCTTGGGAATCGGAGCTGATCATGCTAAAGACGCCCAGGTCATGAAGAATGTCTTCAGCTGCAATGGTCTCTTTTCTTATTCGGGAATCAGCAAAAGCGATATCTTCCGGAACGGATGGATCCAAATGATGGCATACCATCAGCATATCCAAATGCTCTTCCAACGTATTGATGGTGTATGGACGGGTAGGGTTCGTCGAGGACGGGAGAATATTCGGATAACTAGCCGCCTTGATGATATCAGGGGCATGCCCCCCGCCCGCTCCTTCGGTATGATATGTATGAATGACACGGCCGTCTATCGCTCTGATCGTATCCTCGACGAAACCACCTTCATTAAGCGTGTCGGAATGAATCGCCACTTGAACATCGTATTCGTCAGCCACCATTAAACTAGTATCGATGGCTGCAGCTGTCGTACCCCAATCTTCATGTAACTTCAGCCCGATGGCACCAGCCTCTATTTGCTCAGCAAGCGGTTCTTTGGCAGAGGAATTGCCTTTACCCAAAAAACCGAGATTCATGGGGAAATGATCTGCTGCTTCGAGCATTTTATGTATATTCCAAGCTCCCGGAGTACACGTCGTGGCGTTCGTTCCCGTTGCAGGTCCGGTTCCCCCACCGATCATTGTCGTGATCCCGCTTGACAGTGCAGTCTCTATTTGCTGCGGGGCAATGAAATGGATGTGAGCATCAATACCACCAGCTGTAACGATCTTTCCTTCAGCTGCAATTATTTCAGTAGCTGCTCCTATCACCATTGTCACCCCATCCATCAATAGGGGATTTCCCGCTTTTCCTATTGCTCCAATATTTCCATCCTTCACGCCAACGTCCGCTTTATAAATGCCTGTATAATCGATGATGATCGCGTTGGTTAAAACAAGATCCATCACCTCATCTCTTGAAGCGGTTGGGTGTTGCCCCATACCATCACGGATCACTTTACCACCGCCAAATTTCACTTCATCCCCATACTTTGTAAAATCCTTTTCCACTTCTATGAAAAGCTCGGTATCTGCCAATCTAATTAAATCCCCTGTTGTGGGACCAAACATGTCGGCATATTGCTTACGTGACATTTCATGACTCATATTTTCACTCCTTATCAAGCGGACCATTCGTTTTATTACTTAATCCATAAACTTCCCTCTTGCCGCTGAATGGGACCAGTTCGATTTCCTTCGCATCGCCCGGCTCAAAACGGACAGCTGTACCAGCAGGAATGTTAAGTCTTTTCCCAAAAGCATTCTCACGAATGAACTCCAGTCCAAGATTCACTTCATAAAAGTGAAAGTGTGAGCCAATCTGTATCGGACGGTCTCCTCTGTTGATGACCGTTATGACCGTTGAGATCTTTCCCTCGTTACATACGACCGGTTCTTTTTTCAAGATATATTCACCTGGTATCATGGCCTCCTCCTCCTTACTGAATCGGATTATGAACAGTCACAAGCTTTGTACCGTCCGGAAACGTTGCCTCAACTTGAATATCATGAATAATCTCAGGAATTCCATCCATAACATCTTCACTTGAAAGAATAGTCCTGCCAAATTGCATCAGTTCCGATACTGATTTCCCATCTCTGGCCCCTTCGACTATTTCATAGGTAATCAAGGCAATGGATTCCGGATAGTTCAATTTCAAGCCGCGATCTTTTCTCCTTCTTGCCAAATCTGCCGCCACTACAACCATTAACTTTTCCTGTTCCCTTGCTGTTAAACGCATACCCTCTCTCCTTTTGCCAAACTATCCCGCCAATCAATTCCAAGTATCCCCATTAAATCGGGTGCACTCTTGCCTCGCTATAAATGCATATACTTACTTTATTCACCGACATCTTGTTTCTCTTTCCGTACTTAACTTTACATTTTAGTGTAAGATTACCTAACATTATTTTAATTATATTAAACTATCTGACAATTACAACCCTTAAAATGAAATAAATTGTAAATTGATAAGCCTTCCCCTTTTGAAAAGACTTATCTAAAATTTGATAATATTGAAATATACTTGCTATAATTTTCATGAGTAGCGGTAAGTAATACAAGATTGAAAGGGGAATGTAAAATGAATTATGTTAAAAATCAACTGACAGCCATGCGCAGCAATCTTTTAAAGGAAATTGAGGGAATCAATCCAGAGTTCATGGATGTACAGCCTGAAGGTTTTAATAATACAATCCATTGGCACATTGGACATGTACTTTCTGCAGCGGAAAAATTTTTATTGAACTCCAGCAGCAATTTGCCAGAGAATTACGGGCAGCTATTCGGATATGGTTCAAAACCTGCCGACTGGACCGGAGATGTACCTACCGTTGAAGTATTGAAGCAACAGTTGCATGAACAACTTGATCGACTTCTTGAAATTCCGGAAGAACGATTGACCGAAAAAACAGCACAGCCTTTCAACGGAATGGAAACAGTGGGAGAATTCATTAATTTTGTAGTCTTGCACGAAACCAATCATATAGGCCAAATTCACGCAATGAAATTATTCATAGAATCCAATAATAACTAAGAGTAAGTAACTGTCACCCTGTTTTTCTTGAAATGGGAGTGCCAGTTCTTTTATTTAGGACGAAAAATTACAGTTTTGGTGCGTTTGCACGTACGTTTGGAGCATATGCTCGTGAGTTTTTAGCTTTTACTCATAAAATTCTAGCGTTACTCGGTAATTCGGAGCTTTAATTCGTGAATTCGGAGCATTACTCGTGAGTTTAGTGCAAATACTCGTGAATTTTATGCTTTTACTCGTGAGTTTGCAGCAAATACTCGTGAATTCGAGCGTTACTCGTGAATTTCGATCTTTTACTCGTGAGTTTAGTGCAAATACTCGTGAATTTTACGCTTTTACTCGTGAGTTTGCAGCAAATACTCGTGAATTTTAAGCTTTTACCCGTGAATTTGGTGCAAATACTCGTGAATAAAATTAAAAAAAGCCCCCGCTTTTTATAGCGTGGGCTTTCGTCTGTTCACCCGTAAAGCTGAGTAAACGCCTCTCAAGTCATCTGGTCCTGGTTATCCATATAATCACTGTATGCTTTTTCCGCTGAGGCTTCCGAAGTGAACAAAGCATCATCATCCTCGATCGTATGAAATGTATCATTCAGAAACAAGGCAACTGCATTGGGATCTTTGGGGTGCGGAACAATTTCCGCTGCCCTGATATTCGAAACTGTAGGGACATGGGGATTATTATAAATCACAAAAACCTCGTCACCGACCTGCACTTCTTTTGCATTGATTACACCCATTGAATTCTTCCTTTCCATTACTGATTTTCCTTTAGTTTATGGAAAGAAACTTATAATTATTTATGATAGATGACAGACCTCGCAAGCGGCGTTATCTGAATGGGGCCCCTTCAACAGAAGGAACCCCGCCATTCACTTAAGCATATTCATTTTTTGTAAAAATTCGATCGGATGCTGTTTCCGGAAAAACTCCCTAAGCATATAGGCAACACCATCTTGATCATTGGAGCGCGTCACCCATTTTGCCACTTTCCGTACTTCCTCATCCGCATTGCCCATGGCAACTCCCAGACCAGAACCGGCAATCATCTCCATATCATCCAATCCATCGCCAATCGAGACGATCTCCGTTCTTTTCACCTTTAAATGGTCCGCTAAATACAATACACCACTCCATTTAGATACACCCTTCGGAACGATTGTCAGTTTATTTCCTGGGTGTAAGACTGCATCTACCTCAGGGAACATTTCCTTTATCAATTTCAACATATCATTTCGAGCATTTTTTTCTGGAAATATAATGTCCATCTTCGTCGGGGCCATCGGCTGATCAATAAGCTCTTCACTGATATCATCCACATAATTTTGAGCATAAATATTTTGGTCATTCAAATACATAACCGATTTACCAAGCAAATTCTCCGGGAGGTTCACCCGATTGCCCAGCGAGTATTTTTCATGAATGAGCAATATTTGGCACGTGGTCTTTTCAAGCATTTGCACGAGCTCTGCAGTCAGTTCTTCTGATATTCTTTTTACCATTATCGGCTTTTCCATGGAAGCTCCGACAAAGGCTCCTTGCTGAGCAACGATCATCGGATTTATTTTGAGGGCTTTGGCCACTTTTTTTGCTGAGTGATAGTTTCTTGACGTCACAAGTGCAACATGGACACCTTTTTGGTGAACATAATCTATTGCTTCTTTAGTCGATTTATTTAAACGGCCATTCGACTGGAGCAATGTCCCGTCGATATTGACCGCAAGTAGTCGATATACCATGCTGATCTCTCCCATCTGTTGTATCCTCTTTCAAAATTTATGACTAAAATTTCGAGAATAGAACAAATAGTGGTTCCCGACCCTTGTACTTGTGTTTTCAGGGAACAAAAAAACCCCCAACCATTAAAGTAGGGAGTCTCCAACTGCTTATTGCTGTTGCTCAGGCAAGCCATATAAATCTTCAAGCGGCTTCATGATAATTTTATTGAGGTCTGCGATGACCATGCTCATCCGTTGTTCTGCTTCCATCAATTGTGAAATGGTTGGGTTTTGTTGGACAAGCTGTACCGTCTTTTGTGCTTGCTCAACCTCTTCCGGTGCAATCTCCTGTCCCATCATTTGCTTTTGCTGCAATGACATTTGCAGATTACGGAAGTTTTCAAACATTCCTTTTGTAGCTTCATCAGAATTCACAAGATCATATAAGCGTTGCAAATCGGCATATTCATTACTTGCCCTAATCGCCTTTTCCATTTCATACGCTGCATCATATACGTTACTCATTTATTTCCCCTCCCGGTAATCATTGTATTCCTACACCTTTTCCACTATAACAAATCCGATTGAGAATTACACGTCATCCTATTAAAACAGTTACGAAACCTTGAAATAAACCGATGATTCCACCAAGCAAAGCCCCAATGCATGTGATCATCGACAATTCCTTCTTAGTGATGGAAACGACCATTTCCTCTAGACAAGACACCGAAAAGGACGAAACCTGTTCTTCCACGATATCGTTCAAATGCAGTTTTTGGAATAGCGGCTGGAAATGATTGATTACGTACTCGGCACCTTTTTCCACTAAAATCGGAACGCCTTTCCACGATGATGTCCGAGAAATCGGCAGTCAATTCTCGAACCGGCTTATTCATGATCGAAGCGACAGGCAGCATTTCAGCCGTTTTTTCGGTAATCCATTGTTTTATCGTTTCTCTCCCGATCATTCCCTCGATTTTCTCTATATCCCATTTCTCGAGATTTCCCCACTCTTTCACCAACATCACTGACAATATATCAATCGTTCTCGATTGTTCAAAAAATTTAATGATTTCCGGCTGAATCTTATCAATTAACTTTTCGTTTCCAATGAACAGCTGAATTAAATTGATCAGCTTGCCCCGTTCCTTGAAAAAATCATCCAACATGTCTTCAAGATGGCGTTTGCCTTCCGCATTATAAAAATATTCTTTTCCCTTTTTCACGATGAAATGTGACAAAGCAGGAATCGATTCGAGGGCTTTTTGCTGAAGGTGCGTGGGGACGATATCTTTCAAGCTCTTGCTCATGTTCTCTTCCGACCATATTTCATATTTACCGAGAATGAATGTTTGTAACCGCTGTTCTAGCGTTAAATGAAGAATTCTTCATTCCCAATTGATCAAGCAATTGAGCAGTACTTTTTTGTGTGGACAATGCTTTCTTTACTTCTGCCTGGACGAAAATTTTCATATTCTGTATAGAGGCATCATTGATGACTTTACTTTGAATGCTCCCTGGTGTGATTAAATGATCGACCACCAATTTGCCTAATTGTTTAGCTAACTCATCCTGCCGCTTCGGAATCAACCCTGTTGCTTCCCAAAAATATGGATTGGCTTATACGGTCTGAATAGCATTCTGATAGCCAATAAATTAGTGAAGCCACCTATTACTGCAACAACGACGACCATAAACAGTATGTTTTACTCAAAACTCACCCATGAAATTACTTCTTTTATTGCTTGAAATAAAGGCTTGATGACACCTTCTAATTAAAAAATCATAGAATGTGTTATCCACATTTGCCCATCATTTAATTATTAAAGGATATCAAACTTAGTGCAAACGGGGAATTATTATGAACCTTGACCATCAGAAAGTTTACATTACGGTAAATCCCGCAGAGACTAGAAAGAAGGCGCTATTGTTTATCGAAGAAAAATTATTTGAGGAATGGGACCTTCAATTTGGAGAACCCGTAACGATAATGGCTGGATGCCGTTCCGTCCCGGTACTTGTCCAGCCATTCCCGTCATCCCAGCCTACATTGAAACTTTCATATGATATGAACCAAATTTTATCCTTACCCGTTTTTTCCGATCCAATCTCCGTCTCATACCATGCGGATGAAAGGTCAATTAAAATAGGCCCATTCTTCGCTTCACTCATGAACCAGACTCCCTTGCAAGACGGGACATTCGGCGAGATGGAAAAATTTTATCAGGAAATGAAATCATATTGTAATCAGCAAGGCATCCCCTTCTATTTAGTTAAACTGCAGTCTCTTCAAGATGGGGTTGTGGAAGGCTACCTGCCAGGGCAAGGTGGCTGGAAAGCCTTGCCCCTCCCCATCCCTGATGTATTTTATAACCGGATACATTCGCGCAAACTTGAGCAATCGCCTTCTTTCAAGCTGTTTAAAACTGAACTGGAGGAACGGTCGATTCCGATGTTCAACGGAAGGTTCCTCTCCAAACATGATGTACACGAACTACTGATCTTAGAGGATGAGCTATTGCCAAATTTGCCAGAGACGATATTGTTTAACGAAAAAGAACCTTTCTTGACATTTATAGAAAAGCATTCGGTAATCTACTTTAAACCCGCATCGGGCAGCCAAGGCAGGAATATTTGCAGATTAACGCAAGTAGCTGGAAAATGGAAAATCGAGCAATCCGGACATCTCCAGAATGTACATTTTGCTGATACGGATGAAAAGTTGTTTGAAACCTTAAAAAATTTTTCCAGAAAACGATCCTTCATTCTTCAAAAAGGGATTTCCCTATTCGAAACCGATCAGAGAAAGGTTGATTTCCGCATACTGCTTCATCGGAACGAACAGCTTGAATGGAAAGTTACATCAATGGTTGCCCGGATTGGGGATCCTGGTACTATTGTTTCCAATCTTGCACAAGGCGGAGTGATGAAAAATGGGCCGGATTTTCTAAAAGAAGCATTTGAACTTCAGGACGCCAGCCGCATATATCAAAAGCTCGTCCGGCTGGCTAAAAACACTGCGGAGACCTTAGTCGAGAACCTTGACGATTCATTCGGTGAGCTAGGGATCGATTTAGCACTGGATACCGATACCCATCCATGGATCATCGAAGTGAATTCAAAACCTTCGAAAAAATTTCAAGGCAACTATGAAACCTTTCGTCCATCAGTAAAATCAATCATAGATTTCATGCTTGCCCTTAACCGCGAAAACCATCCATAAAAGGAGTTGCTAGCACGTGTTAATAGGATTAATGGCCGCGTCGGATACTCATGAAAACAACTACTTCACCGAAATAGCCAAAACCGCTAAATCATTTAATATGAAAGTTTGCAAATTCTCACCGGAAAATATTGATATCGATCTGAAAAAAGTGAGGGGCGAGCGTTTTGATGCCGAGAACGAAACTTGGATCGCCACATCTTTTGATTTACCTGATTTTGTATATGATCGCTGTTTTCACGGTTTAGTCCGTGAGTCAACGGAAACGCGACACAAAATCGAGTGGTTAAAAGATAACTCGAATTTCTTAGGACTGGGCCTTCCTGGTAAGTGGGAAGTGTACCAAATCCTAAAAAACCATCCACACCTACAGGCATTTTTTCCAGAAACCGTACAAGTGACGACACCTGAAGATATTATAGGGCATTTGGAACGCCTGGATAAAATCATCATCAAACCTGAATTCGGTGCAGGCGGTACAGGAATCTATCTCCTTTCAAAAACAGAAGACGGGACTCTGGTTTCCATGACGAAAAAGGGCACCAAATATGACCGCCCATTCTCCTCCAAATCTCAGCTTAACAAATGGCTGCAGCATTTATTAAATCGATACCGTTATCTTTGCCAGCCATATTTAGAACTTTGCACCCAAAATAATGAGCCATTCGATTTACGGATTTTACTTCAAAAAAACGAGAAGAATCAATGGATGGAACGGGGCCGCGGAATTCGTACGGGACAAAAAGACGGAATTACTTCAAATCTTGCCACAGGCGGGGAAGCCATTTCATTGGATACCTTCAACAAAAGAAACCCGGAAACGATTTCGATTGCTGTCGAACAAAAGATTCATCATATCCTTCGCACCCTGCCCGTTGAAACCGAAGCTGTCTTTGAAAGATTATTCGAGTTGGGAATTGATCTAGGCATCGATAAAAAAGGCCAAATATGGATAATGGACATTAACTCGAAGCCTGGAAGGAAAATCATTCAGGCACTACAGCCGGAGACCATGAAAGATATTCATCGAGCACCGTTTCAGTATAGCCAGTATTTAGCCGAACAGCTTCAGAAAGCAGGTGAATAGGAAGTGAGAAAGACTTATCCTGCCGAAATTGCCGCTATCCCTGGCAATGTTCTCTACTACCCTTCAGAGCTTGGAGATTTGGCAGAGATTGAATTAATTTATTTCGGACGGCATTCATGTCCTGCCATCGTCAAACAAAACCCGGCCGTCAATCAAACAATCGTGCTATCGAAAAGTCTCGCGGAAGCTCTACTATTCGATCATACCGATATTCCCCTTCATTTATTCATATACGGCAAGAGCATCCATATCGGACCGCTTGTCGGAATCTTTTCCTCAGGCTTCACGGGCCTTTCAAACAAACCTTTAGGGGAGAGATCTGAATTTTTCGCAAAGCTCCTTTCGCTTAGCAAGACCACAGGCTGTATTCCCTTTGTTTTTGGAGA
The DNA here is from genome assembly GCF_057586375.1 of Peribacillus sp. SRI_006. NCBI lineage: Bacteria > Bacillati > Bacillota > Bacilli > Caryophanales > Bacillaceae > Peribacillus > Peribacillus sp. SRI_006. Next base: position 27,816 of record NZ_JBYCZT010000008.1, read on the forward strand.
GAATGTAATCAATTGGGATGAGGAGACAATCAAAGGCTATGTATTTGATAAAGATGACTGGAACATTTATGAATTTCCTTTTCCTAATGTCATCTATGACCGGCTACCAAATCGGTTGACGGAAAACCGTGAAGGACCTAAAGAAGTGAAGCAGAAATTCCAAAAAATATATACCACACCATGGTATAACCCCGGATTTTTCAATAAATGGGATGTAAATGAAAGGTTATGTGCAGATGAGCGGGCACTGCCTTATTTGCCGGAAACGTATCCATTTCAATCCATATCCGTGGTGGAAACCCTTCTTTCCCATTACCGGCAAGTTTATATAAAGCCCATTCACGGCAGCCTCGGTCTAGGGATTCACCAAATTCTTTATGATAAGCATGAGAATGTTTATTATTGCCGCTATACAAACGAAGCAAAAGAAAATAAACTGCAACGGTTTTCAACATTGGAATCCATCGTTAAACACATTTTTCACGACCGCCCGCTCGAGAATCTGATCGTGCAGCAGGGCATCCCATTAATTCGATCTGAAAAACGTCCAGTGGATTTTCGGGTCCATACGAACAAGGACAGTAATGGAAAATGGCAGGTGACCGCGATTGCCGCAAAAATCGCCGGCGCCGGCAGCGTCACGACCCATATTAAAAGCGGGGGTGTCATCAAAACGGTTGCCGAACTGTTTGGAGATGACGATGAGGCGACAGAAGTCGAACGAAAGCTTTCGGAAGCCGCACTGATTTTAAGTGACAGTATAGAAAAGAACTTGGACGGCATCATCGCAGAAATAGGATTCGATTTTGGATTGGATAAAAAAGGGCAGGTTTGGATGTTTGAAGCCAATTCCAAGCCTGGACGTTCCATCTTCTCCCATCCAAAACTCAAGGATTTCGAATTGCTGACTAGAAAGCTAAGCCTTGATTATGCCATTTATCTTACGGAACAGACGATTACAAAATCAATCAGAGTGCCGCAATGAACATTTTTTATGATATCCCCACTGAAAATTGGCACCACACTCATGAGAATGCGGAACTTTTCGCCGGCTCTGCCGAAGAAGAAATCAGCTATAAAAAGAACCATTCGAATCAACCTCTAATTCCAATCACAATATTTCCGGGTAACCGGATGCTTACCGTCGGAATTTTAACTGTTTCCAATCCCAAAAAGGAATCAGGTTTGGGTGGAAACCTGACCCTTTTTCGGGACTTATCATTATATTTATTGAAACATGGAATATTGGCGTATGTATTCACAGGAAATGCCCTTCATTCCGAGTCGATGAAAGGGTATCTTTTTTCCTCCATTTCAAACAAGTGGATTGAATGTAAAGTGCCCTTCCCTGACATCGTCTATAACCGTATCCCCTGGAGGAGCTATGAGGCGTCAGAGGAATTCCAACATCTTATCACACATTTTAAAGATTACCGAATGACTCTATTCAACCCCTGTTTTATAGATAAATATGTGATGTTCGAAGCATTAACTGAAGATGGATCCCTCACCAACCACCTTCCGCCCACCATGGTCTTACGAAACAGCGGTTGCCTTGATTCTTTCCTGGAGACATACAGGCATATATACCTTAAGCCATGCAAAGGAAGCCAAGGGAAGGGCATTTATACCATTATCAAAAATGATGATGATACCCTATTGTTCAATAGCTTAAAGCATAGTGAATCCTTCCCTGATTTTGCTTCCTTCTGGGATACAAAAAAAAGGGATTTATTAAAAAGGAGCTATCTTGCTCAACAGGCGATCATACCAAAAAAACTCTTTGGGCATCGTTATGATTACCGGATTCTCGTCCATTATGAAAAAGGTTTTTATAAAGTGACCGGCAAAGCGGTAAGGATGTCGCAAACCCAGGAAATCACCACCCACACTCCCCAAGGCGGAAAGCTTTTTCCTTATCAGGACCTTAAATCAAAAAACCTGGATCTGAAATTAGCGAATATCGCCCAAAAATGCGGAGAGATACTTTCAAAAAAGATCGGGTTTCTCGGAGAGTTTTCCATTGATATAGGGGAAGACGAATCGGGCTCGCTTTTCATATACGAAGTGAACTCAAAGCCGATGCAATTCGATGAAGAAGAAATTGAAACAAACAGGCTTTTGCATTTAAAAAATCTTTTCATTGAATTAACTTTTCCCAACCTGAAAAGAAAATAACACCTCCAGCTGCCGTTTTCCATTATAATCGAATGAGAAACAGTATATATGGAGGTAATACATATGATCACTCATTTTCAATGGGAACCATTGCATAAGAATCTGCCAGGATGGAAAATTTCCTTTTATTTCAACAAGCAGGCAGTCAAAGCCTTATATCACAAAGATGGATCCATCGAGTGGACAGCCAATCCGCCTTCCGAAACAGATGAAACCCAACTCAAAAGCATGATACATGATTTAATGATCTTCCATGTTTATGAATGAAACCCCTTTACATTCATGAAATCGCTAAACAGAATAAAAAAAACTCCTTTGCCTAAAACTAAAGAAAAGGCTAGGAGGGATTTCTTTTGGATAAAGAAAAAATGACATTTTTGAAGGATACCGAATATGATGGCAAGGACTCCGTTTACCTGGATATCGACCGTATCATCAATGAAGGAATGGCGGGCGGAAATGTGTATGAAGTCGCTAACCTTCAGAACATCGAAGAAGCACATGATTTTTATGATGAAACAGATCCCAATGTCAATAAATGAATAATGTGGGCTCTCTTATGGAGAGCTCTCTTTTATATCAGTCAGACCGTTAAACGGATAGCAATCAAATAGTCCCATTCTCCCTCGCACTTAAAATATTTTCGTTTAAAATCGATGTAATGATATGCTCTGAATCCCATTCATGCCCAGATATCTCGATAAGGGGATAGCGATTCGGCAAAACGACCTGCTGGATTTCATGAACGGTCAGCCCTTGAGAATGCAAGCGTAAAATTTCCCCTTGGAGGTTTTCCAGATAATCCAGTTTTTTTCGAAACATCTCCTTCCCATCAGGGACGTGCCCAGCATGACAGCAAAACACTTCCCCGAAGTCATAATGCAGCAATCTTTTTATGGAATCGATGATCATCGGGACGGACTCTTCCCGTAAGACAAGTTTTGTTTTTGGGGTTACGAAAAGGTCTCCTGAAAAGAGCACGCCATTATTGTGATTCAAATACACCATATGGTCCTTTGCATGACCTGGGGTAAAAATCGGCTCCCACGTTTGGGTACGGGAATGAATGGCCTTCCCTAGCGGCTCAGCTTTAAAGGCGTCTCTCTTTCCCCAGAAAATTTTGCGATATTCAGGATATTCAGCATCCTTTGCACAAACCTCAACCGACATCGGGTGAATGAAAAGAGGGACCTTTTTATGTTCCTGTATCCAGGCAGCACCCCCCGTATGGTCTTCATGATAGTGAGTCAGGGCCACTGAGTCGAAGTCTGCGGATTCATAGAATGGAATAAGCTCTTCCAATAAAATCTGTGCGCCAGTATCTATCAATAGGCCATCCGTTAAAAAGACATACACACTCATCCCCGCCTTGTTCCCGCCAGGAGTCCCATGCACGCAAACCACATCATTTATCGTCTTGATCTCTATCATTCGGTTTCCTCCCCATCATTGTATAAATATAGTTTCATCTTCCTTTTTTTAACTTTACTATAATAACTGTAGTACCACTTTACCTTTTTGACAAGGAAATATTGGAATGAATAGCCTCGATGAAAATGCTGGATTATTGCATAATAGCCCATTTTCCATGAATCGTTTTAACGGACTGTACCAGATTTAATGACAAAAAAATAAAAGAAACGATTGACAATGCCGGATTTTACAAATAATATAGATTATATTATAAAACTTGAAATATTCTAAAATAATAATTTACTTATCAAGAGTGACGGAGGGATCAGGCCCTGTGATGTCCGGCAACCGCCCTTAGGGAACGGTGCCAATTCCTGCAGAATGATTGCATTCTGAAAGATAAGCCGAGATATGATTTCGCTGCCTCTTTCTGAATGATAGAGGCAGCTTTTTTAATGTTTAAGGGGGAAATCTCATGATTGAAATCCGTTCAGTCCGAAAGGAATACGTCTCGAAGAAAAACCGAGTTATCGGAGTGGATAACGTAACTTTAACCATTCAAACTGGTGAAATATATGGAATTGTCGGCTACAGCGGAGCTGGAAAAAGCTCATTGCTCCGCTGCTTGAATTTGCTTGAACGTCCGACAGGTGGAAATATCATTATCGACGGCATTGATTTAACCTCTTTATCTAGCAAAGAGCTTCGTAAACAACGGCAAAAAATCGGAATGATATTCCAGCACTTTTCCCTGGTCAGTTCAAAAACCGTTTATGAAAATGTCGCTTTCGCCTTAAGGGCCGCGCATCGATCGAAGGACGCGACTAAGTTACGTGTATTGGAATTGTTGGAAATAGTGGGGCTCAGCGATAAGAAAGATGTCTATCCTGCACAGCTTAGCGGTGGACAGAAGCAACGGGTCGGCATAGCTCGCGCGTTAGCAAATGAACCCACTGTACTATTATGTGATGAAGCGACTTCAGCCCTTGATCCAACAACTACAAAAGCGATTTTACAGTTATTGAAAAAGATAAGCAGTGAGCTTGGTATCACCATCGTGTTGATTACACATGAAATGGAAGTGGTCAAAGAACTATGCCACCGAGTCGCCGTGATGCAGGATGGCCGGGTAATTGAAGAAGGACCCGTTTATGAAATATTTTCACAGCCCAAACAGGAGTTAACGAAGCAATTCATTAGCAGTGTACTGGATTTCGAACTCCCTTCGCACTTGATTGAAGAAAGTGAAGGTACGATTATTAAGATCCAATTCGAAGGGCAAACCGCCGGTGAATCGATTCTTTCGGATACTCTCCAATCCCATGCAGTAAAGGGAAATATTTTACACGGTAAAATTGAGTATATCCAGGATGTTCCTTTAGGCTTTTTAATCATCGAGTTAATTGGCGATGCCGTCCAAATTCATTCGGCATTGGAATATATAAAAAATCGTTCCAGTTCTGTGGAGGTGTTAAAACATGTCACTGCTTAATCCCATCGTAAATATTTTACCTGATCTTAATAAAGCCTTTCTTGAAACGATTTATATGGTCGGCGTTTCTCTTGCAGTAGCCCTGCTGATCGGTTTACCGCTTGGAGTATTGCTATTTACAACAACAAGGAATTTATTTTTTGAAAATGGCATCGTGAATCGATCTCTCGGTTTCGCAGTCAATATTGTCCGTTCAATCCCGTTCATCATTCTTTTGGTCGCCCTCCTTCCTTTTACGGACCTACTTACAGGATCGACGATAGGGCCAAGAGCAGCTTCTGTTTCCCTGTCCGTATCCGCAATCCCTTTTTTTGCAAGGATTGTTGAAACTGCATTACGTGAAATAGACAGAGGAGTGATTGAAGCTGCAATTGCCGTAGGTGCCACTCCATGGATGATCATTAAGGATGTACTTCTTCCAGAGGCAAAACCGGGAATCATTCAAGGACTGACATTAACGACCATTTCGCTTATCGGTTACTCAGCAATGGCTGGGACAATCGGCGGTGGCGGAATTGGCGACCTGGCCATCCGGTACGGATATTACCGATATGACAACACAGTCATGATCACGACGATCGTCGTGCTGATCTGCCTTGTGCAACTCATTCAAATGGTTGGTGACAAAGTTTCATACATAGTTAACAAGCGATAGGTTTAATCACTTTTTTTAATGACTCAATACATTTCATTACTCAGGAGGAATTTCAAATGAAGAAAATAGCTTCGTTATTATCAGTCTGTGCACTTGCACTCGGCTTGGCAGCTTGCGGGAGCGATGATGCATCCCCAAATACAGAAGACAAAAAAGAATTGAAGATCGGGGCGACTACCGGGCCGTACGCCGATATGGTTAAGGAGGCCATCAAACCAGGTCTGGAAGATCTCGGATACAAAATAGAGATCGTCGAATTCACCGACTATATCCAGCCGAATAAGTCGCTTGGCAACAACTCGATCGACGCCAACCTTTTCCAGCATAAAGTGTACATGGATAACTTCGCTAAAGAAAATGATTTAAAGCTTTCCGACCTTATCATAGTTCCAACAGCGCCAATGGGCATATATTCTAATAAGTATAATTCATTGAAAGAAGTGAAAGACGGTACATCCCTTGCAGTGCCCAATGATCCGGTTAACCTGGCACGTGCACTAAAAGTGCTGGTGGATGAAGGGTTGATTGAAGTCGATCCAAATGTCGACCCTTTAAAAGTATCTGAAAAGGATGTAACGAAAAATCCAAAAAACATCCAGCTAAAACTATTGGAATCCGCTCAGTTGCCCCGCGCAACAGACAGCGTCGACCTATCGGCGGTCCCTGGCAACTTTGCTCTTGCAGCGAAAATGGACCTCAAGGATGCCCTAGTTTTAGAAAACATGCCGGATATGTATCGAAACGTTGTTGCAGTGAATACAAAAGATGTAGACGCTCAATTTGCCAAGGATATTAAATCTGTAGTGGAATCCGACCAGTTTGAAAAAGTGATCGATGACAAATTTGCCGGATTCGGAAAACCAGACTGGATGAATTGATCAAATAATCAAGGCCTGCTTCCCCTTTACCGGGAACAGGCCTTTCATTAAGGAGAGCAAATATGAGTACCTTACTGGAGGTCCGCAGCGGCCCCGCCTATTACGCCTGTAAAGCAAATGTCCTTGAAAACCTGGAAGTGAAACTGAGTATAGGGAACATTCGTAAAGTGCTCGTTATTCATGGACAAAAGTCCTGGGAAGTTACTGAACCCTTCTTTCCTTCCTTAGAAAATATTGAGACGATCTTTTTCACATACGGCGGGGAATGCAGTGACCCGGAAATTGAACGCGTCAAGAAGGCAGCTCTTGAACATGGTGCAGATGCCTTAATTGGCATTGGCGGCGGTAAGTTGCTCGACCTCGCCAAATCGGCCGGAAACTCGCTTCAAAAGGAAATCATCCTCATTCCAACCTTGGCTTCCACCTGCGCTGCCTGGACACCGTTGAGTGTCATTTATGATGATAATGGTTCATATGTCCGTTATGATATTCATGAAAAAAGCACTTGGATGTTATTGATCGAACCAGGAATTCTTCTTAATTCGCCGATTAACTATTTACGTGCCGGAATCGGCGATACATTGGCGAAATGGTACGAGGGCAATGCACTGGCCGAAAAGCTCGCCACCAAGTCCGTTTGTATTGAATTGGCCCATCTGGCCGCAAGGCAATGCCAGGAAGTTTTATTGACATTTGGCGAGGAAGCCTTAGCTGATTTGGAAAAAGGGAAATGGACAGATGCGCTGCAGCGTGTAATTGAAACGAACATCATCACCAGTGGTCTTGTTGGTGGATTTGGCGGCCAGTACTTGCGCGTTGCCGGTGCCCACTCCATTCATAATGGCATGACTTCCATCACCCAAGCGCATCATTTACTTCACGGGGAAAAAGTGGCATATGGCATTTTAGTCCAGCTTGTGCTAGAAGGGAAATTCTCGGAAATCAAACAATTGCTGCCCATCTACCGGGTGCTTAAATTGCCGATGACATTGCTTGATATTGGCCTGACTGTTGAACATAAGGCGGAACTTCAACAGATTGCAGCCCACTCTGTCAAAGAAGGTGAAGACATCCATCTTCTTTTCCCTGATATCAACAAGGAAAAAGTGACAGCCGCCATGGAAAACCTTGAAATCCTTACAAACCATGCAAGTCCTTCCTAAAAAAGCGATGGGGTTTTGTCCCCATCGTTTTTTTTGATTCCTCATTGTATAAAATCATCCTTTCCACCAAGCATACATAATGTTCCATTAATACTTCAGTATAATAAAAGAAGGTCTCAACCTATTGTCTGTTTCCATAATCCAAGAAGATCACTTTCATGTTGTCTGTGCATGCCTGCTTTTCTATCGGCGGATTCCGGACGGCCCTTTTCCCAATTCCATATATCTTCGAGAGTTTCTGATAGGGGACGGAATATCAGTCCATTTTTGATTGCTTTATCGTTGTCGACAGCCAAAAACCCATTCAAAGGTTCCTTACCTCCTGGTAAAGGGAATTCTTCCGGTATCCATAAAGGCATTTCTCCCCACGGCTCTACTTTATTGTCATTTAAAAATTTTTCAGAGACCCATGTAAAGGCAGCATTACTTCTTGTTACCTTTTTGCAGTCTTCTAGTATTTGCCCCATAGTCAGTGTGTATTCTGGCCCAACGGCATTATAAGTACCTGTCACGCCATTTTCCATCATTTGGATGATCCATTGAGCCAAGTCCCTTGCATCGATAATTTGGATTGGACGTCCAGGGCGTCCAGGCGCAAAAACTTCTCCCCCTTCCGCTATTCTTTTAAGCCAGTACGGCAATCGGTCAGTGTAATCATATGGACCTACTATTTGCCCGGCACGAATTGACAAGACTTTCCCCGGCAGTTCTTTTTCAGCTGCTTTTTCGCTTAATGATTTTAACGGTCCATAATATTCACCGTATATCGGTCCAGCCGTTCCGCGGGTTATTTCTTCTGCTTTATCTTCATTTAGTGCATGAACCTCTCCACTTTCATCAATACCTGGTTCGGTTGGATCACTATAAACTGAGATGCTTGAAATATATGTATAATGTTTAACTTGATTAAGCAACCTGCAAGATTTTGATACAGTTCGAGGGATAAAGCCTGATGTATCAATGACTGCATCCCATTGTCTTCCTTTCAGCATTTCAAGATCACCGCCGCGATCCCCTTTTAATTGTTCTATTTCGGGGAAAACATAAGGGTCATTTCCACGATTAAAAAGTGTGACATCATGCCCCTTCTCTATTGCAGCTTTTGCTATATATCGGCCTAAAAACCGTGTACCCCCAATATTAAAATGTTCATGGATCTCCTCCTCTTAACCGATATTCCATAAAGCATACGCAATACCCTCTCCTGAAATTAATAATACTTGCAACTTTTCTTTGGTTTTCCCTTCTCGGAAAAACTAAAGATATCCTAATCTTTTGAATTTTATTCTTTTTCGCTATAATGATATGGAAAGGGAGAAAGAAGGTGGAACCGATGCTTGAAAATCTTAAACAAAAATTCCCGAACGCTCTTACCAATAAAAAGGATACTGATGATATTTCTAATTATGTTTGGTTCGAAGACTTCAGAAGTATACTTGGTATTCCCCGTTCAGAAATCACAGCAGAAGAAATCCGTTTATTGGAACTGCTTTTTGTTCCTTCCATAAACCCAAATAACCTCAATGCACATCCAGGCTCATCATGGAAAAATTTTTTATCCGAACCGAATGCACCATTGCCTTTAACGAGCTGGGAGAATGTTCGATTCCTTCATTTCAAGTTGACTCATGCTGATTTTTCCAACTCCGATTTTGAAGGGGCCTTCCTCGCTTTCGTTCCATCTGACGCAGCTATTATTTGGGAAAATGAAACGGCAGGCGTCTTAATTGAACCGGACAAGGATGAACCATTATCAAATAAAGAACTGATCGCCATTACTTCCACACTTGAAAGTGACTTTTATGTAAAGACCCGTATGTTCACCGGGCGATTTCACCCTGTAGATCAAGACCTTCGCCATCACTGGACTCAGGAGAAAAAGTGTTTTGAAGTGGCACAGGTGCATCTGCCGGATATAAAAGTGACTGATTTGGCAGACATCATCCCATACTCATTAATAAATGATCCATCCTTTAAGAATGCAAATTGGTTTATCAATGAAATTCTTGGCAAGACCAAGCAGGATACTGAGCTTATCAAAACGGTTAAAACATATATCGAATGTAACTCCAATGCCACATATGCCGCCAAACAGCTTTATATACATCGGAACAGCTTACAATACCGAATCGATAGATTCTCTGAAAAAACTGGTCTCGATATTAGAAACTTCCGTCATGCCCTTACTGCATACTTGATACTTTTACTGAATGATTAATTTCCAATGTAAACACTTTTTTGTGCAATATGCCCATACTTTTTTCAAAACCTATAGCTTAGACTATAGCTAATTGGTACAAGTAATCTAAGAGTTTAAAAGGGGGATTTTTCATGGCAGAGTTAGTGTTAGATCATATATTCAAGATTTATGATAAAAAGGTGACGGCTGTTAAAGACTTCAACCTTCGTGTTGCCGATAAGGAATTCATCGTTTTTGTGGGACCTTCAGGTTGCGGTAAATCAACGACATTAAGGATGATTGCCGGACTGGAAGACATTTCCCAAGGGGATTTATACATAGACGGCAAGCGAGTCAATGATGTCCCCCCTAAAGATCGCGATATTGCGATGGTTTTCCAGAACTATGCCTTATATCCTCATATGTCTGTATTTGACAATATGGCATTCGGATTAAAGCTCAGGAAAACGCCAAAAGCTGAAATCAAGCAAAGAGTAAATGAAGCGGCAAGGATTCTCGGACTTGAAGAGCTTCTAAACAGGAAACCTAAAGCGCTTTCAGGTGGTCAGCGCCAGCGTGTTGCACTTGGTCGTGCAATTGTAAGGGACGCAAAAGTTTTCTTGATGGATGAGCCATTATCCAATCTCGACGCAAAACTGCGGGTTCAAATGCGCGCGGAAATAGCTAAACTCCATAAACGGCTCGACACCACAACGATATATGTCACACATGACCAAACAGAGGCAATGACCATGGCGACACGTCTTGTTGTAATGAAAGATGGTATCATCCAACAGGTCGGTGCTCCAAAGGATGTTTATGAGAAACCAATAAACGTGTTTGTCGGCGGCTTTATCGGATCGCCTGCCATGAACTTCTTTACCGGAACATTAAAAGAAGGCACAATCAAAATAGGCGAACAAACGCTTGAAATACCTGAATTTAAGATGAAAATGCTACGTGATCAAGGATATGTCGGAAAAGATGTAATCCTTGGAATCCGTCCGGAAGATTTCCATAATGAAGGAGCTTATTTCACGGAGTCCCCTAACACTACATTCACGACCCAAATTGATGTAGCCGAACTCATGGGCGCGGAGATCATGCTCTACTCCACTTTAGAGGGGCAGGACTTCGTTGCAAGGGTCGATGCCAATAACATTATCCAGGCAGGCGAAAAGATCGAACTTGCCCTCGACATGAATAAAGCGCACTTTTTTGATAAAGGGACCGAACATCGCATTTTAGTTGAAGAAGATGAACAGATGCAGGAAAGCATGAAGTTATCTGCCAATTAAACATGAAAAGACCCATTCATTATGGGTCTTTTTACGTTTATTAAAATAAAGGGCGATTCATTCCTGGACCAATACCACTTCATCATGTCCGCATTCAGGGCATTTCATGAGATGGGGGCATTGCCCTTTTTGAAGGGATTGAGGGTATCCGTCGTTTTCTTTAAGTATGTCGATATCCATATAAGCACTGTAATCATCAGCATAATCCATGAATTTCCCTTTATCCTCAAGTTCACTGCCGCATTCCGGGCAATCCACATGAATTTTTCTTAGACCGTTGCAAAGCGGGCATATAGACATTGTTTTTCCTCCTGTTCCAGATACTTATGATTTCAGTATTTGTCGATTCCAGTATTTTAACACATGGAAACACCCTCCCTAATGTTAGAGGGAGGGTGCTTCCATCCAATTATTTATTAACCATGTTAGCAGGATCGACCCATGCTTTGAATTCATCTTCCGTCAGGAACTCCAGTTTCAATGCCGCTTCTTTTAACGTGGAGTTGTCCTTGAAGGCGGTTTTGGCGATCTTGGCTGCTTTTTCATAACCGATATGCGGGTTCAATGCTGTTACCAGCATAAGGGAACGCTCTACATTTTCTTTGATCTTATCTTCATTTGCAGTGATGCCAACCGCACAATTATCGTTGAAGGAATGAATGCCTTCCGTCAATAATTTGACCGTTTGCAGGAAGTTATAGATGATGACTGGTTTGAATACATTCAATTCAAAGTTACCTTGGCTTGCTGCAAAGCCAATTGTAGCATCGTTACCCACGATTTGTGTCGCAATCATGGTAAGCGCTTCACTTTGGGTCGGATTGACTTTACCTGGCATGATGGAGCTGCCCGGCTCGTTTTCCGGAATGGCAATTTCTCCGATTCCGCTTCTCGGTCCACTTGCAAGCCATCTGACATCGTTCGCAATTTTCATTAAATCTGCCGCCAATGCTTTCAAAGCACCGTGTGCGTAGACGATTTCGTTATGGCTAGTCAATGCATGGAACTTATTATCAGATGTGACAAAAGGATATCCTGTATCCGCTGCAATTTGTTTGGCAGAAAGTCCCGGGAATTCTTTCTTTGTATTGATTCCGGTTCCTACAGCCGTTCCGCCTAGAGCAAGGTTCAATAGTTTTTGGCTGCTTTCCTCAATCATCGCCAAATCTTTATCGAGCATCGCTTTCCAACCGGAAATTTCTTGTCCTAATGTTAAGGGTGTAGCATCTTGAAGATGTGTCCGGCCGATTTTCACGACATCCCAAAATTCTTTTTCTTTTGTATCGAATGTATCACGAAGTGCTTTGATGGCAGGAACCAATTTTTCAGCGACTTCCATAAAGGCTGCAATATGCATGGCAGTCGGGAAAGTATCATTTGAGCTTTGTGCCTTGTTAACATCATCATTCGGGTGAAGGATTTCCGATTCACCATTTTCTTTTAACCATTCATTCCCTTTGTTAGCGACCACTTCATTCACATTCATATTACTTTGCGTACCGCTTCCCGTTTGCCAAACTACAAGCGGGAAATGTTCATCAAGCGTACCTTCAAGGATTTCGCGGCAAATCTTGACGATGGCGTTCTTTTTAACTTCGGAAAGATCGCCAAGATCATAGTTCACCTTTGCAGCAGCTTGTTTAACGTATGCAAATGCACGAACCAATTCTATCGGCATTTTTTCGTTACCGATTTTGAAATTGTTACGGCTTCTCTCAGTTTGTGCTCCCCAATATTTATCAGCAGGAACTTTCACTTCACCCATCGTATCACGTTCGATTCTGTATTCCATGTGTTCTCCTCCTAAGTTTGCACTATTCATTGAAGAATTTTTGCATATGAAATGAATAATGTCGGATTATTCTTTCTCTCCATACATTGTACAAACTTTATTATTTTAAAGCAAAAATATCCCGCTGACCCTTTCCATATTTCTGAAAAATCCTAGGCCATTCATATTTAGATGAAAATTTGGATATTCTTTTTTGACACATAAAGTGTAGGCACCGCTAGGCTTCAATTGACCTGGCCATGAACACCAACACATCATCATCCCCAAATTGCCCTTGACAGTGTTTTGTATATATAGTAAATTCAAAAGAAATTGAATAATCTAAACTCTTATCGAGAGAGGTAGAGGGAATGGCCCGATGACACCTCAGCAACCTTCATTTGTTTCAAACCAATGAAAAGGTGCTAATTCCACAAGTTTATGAACTTGGAAGATAAGAAGAATGACTCGTCCCTACTTAATCAAAGTCTTCTTCTTAAAGAAGACTTTTTTTTATTTTATTTAACTCAAAGGAGCAGTGAAAACCATGTATAAACCTGAAACATATCTTGCTCAATTAGGAAATCGCAGTGAAACGGCGACAGGAACAGTCAATCCGCCGGTATACTTTTCAACAGCTTTTCGCCACGAAGGAATCGGTCAATCGACGGGATTCGACTACACAAGGACAGGTAACCCTACCCGCCAGCTATTGGAGCGATCCATCGCCGATCTGGAAAAAGGAGACCAAGGCTATGCCTGCAGTTCAGGAATGGCCGCCATCTCCACTATACTCGCCCTTTTTAAATCCGGGGATGCGTGGATTGTCAGTGAAGATCTTTATGGCGGTACATATCGGCTGTTAGAACAAGGTTTTAAAAAATGGGGATTGCAGTGTGACTATGTAAACACTTGTTGTTTGGAGGATATCGAAAAAGCCATCACTCCTCACACGAAAGCCATCTTCATCGAAACTCCCACTAACCCTCTTATGCAGCAAACGGATATTAGCGCCGTTGCCGCATTGGCTAAACGATATAATTTATTGCTAATCGTTGATAACACTTTTTACACGCCTCTTATTCAACAACCAATCTTGCTTGGAGCTGATATTGTGATCCACAGTGCAACCAAGTATCTCGGTGGTCATAATGATGTGCTCGCCGGACTGATCGTTGCTAGCGGCGCTGAATTATGTGATGCACTTGCCTTCCATCATAATGGCACTGGAGCTGTCTTGAGCCCATTTGATTCTTGGCTGTTGATGCGCGGAATGAAAACCCTGGCATTGCGGATGGAGCGTCATGAAAAGAATGCCAAGATACTTGTAGAATACTTATCGGAGCATGATTGTGTTACGGACGTATTGTATCCGGGCCGAGGCGGCATGATTTCTTTTCGCATCATTGATGAAGCGGCGGTCAACCCATTTTTACAATCGCTCTCATTAATTTCCTTTGCAGAAAGCCTGGGAGGGGTTGAAAGCTTCATCACCTATCCTGCCACACAAACACATGCCGATATACCGCTTGAGGTCAGAACGGCAAACGGTGTTTGTAATCGACTGCTCCGCTTCTCCGTTGGCATCGAGGATAGCGACGATTTGATTGGTGACTTGCAGCAAGCATTCGCACATGTAAAAAGGGAGGCACTACGATGACAGATCATGATTTTAGCTTTGAAACAAAATTACTTCATAATCAACATAAATTCGATCCGGCAACGGGCGGTGTGAGCGTCCCCATTCAGCATGCATCGACTTTCCATCAATCCGATATCGATCAATTCGGCAAATATGACTACAGCAGAAGCGGGAACCCAACCCGCGAGGCACTTGAAGACATCATTGCCGAACTTGAGGAAGGCACTCACGGCTTTGCCTTTTCATCAGGTATGGCTGCCATTTCAACAGCCTTCCTGCTATTGTCTGCCGGGGATCATATCGTCATTTCCGAAGATGTGTATGGCGGAACGTTCAGGATGGTCACAAGCGTTTTGAACCGTTTCAATATTGAGCATACCTTCGTTGACATGACGGACCTTGAAAGTGTCAAAGCGGCGGTTCAGCCAAATACCAGGGCCATATACATTGAAACGCCTTCAAATCCTTTACTTAAAGTGACCGATATTCAAGCTGTATGTGATATCGCAAAAAAAGCCGGTGCCTTAAGTTTTGTTGATAATACATTCTTGACGCCCGCATTGCAAAAACCGCTGAATCTGGGCGCTGATGTTGTCCTTCATAGCGCGACGAAGTTTTTATCCGGACATAGTGATGTGGTAGCTGGGCTTGCGGTCGTGAAAGATCCGGAATTGGCGGCAAGACTCGGTTCGCTTCAAAACTCCTTTGGAGCGGTCCTTGGTGTTCAGGATGCCTGGCTCGTAATGAGAGGCTTGAAAACCTTGTCAGTTAGAATGGAACATTCACAAAAAGGGGCCGAAAAGATTGCAGCCTACTTAAAGGAGCAGCCCTTGGTGAAAAAGGTATATTATCCCGGCCTAGCCGATCATCCACAGCACGCCATCCAGAAAGGCCAGTCACTCGGAGCAGGGGCGGTCCTTTCATTTGAATTGGAAAGTGAGGAAATCTTCCGTTCCTTCGTGAACACTGTCGAGCTCCCTGTTTTTGCCGTAAGCCTGGGAGCGGTAGAATCCATATTATCCTACCCGGCCAAAATGTCCCATGCGGCCATGCCTGCTGATGAAAGGGAAAAGCGAGGCATTACGAATAGCTTGCTCCGCCTCTCTGTCGGACTGGAAAATCCGGACGATTTAATCAAGGACTTCGAAGCTGCCCTCGTCAATATTGCCAAAGGGGAAGCAATTGCTGCAAAATGATTAAAGTAATGGGTGCCTCATATTTTATGGGCACCTTTTTTATTCCATCAATAAAAGAAGACCATCGATATCCCGATGGCCTAACTCTCATTTCTTCATATTATATTTATCCAGGAAACGATCCACCCGTCCGCCTTTTTCAGCAAACTTCTGCTTTCCTGTATAATAAGGGTGCGTATCCGAGCTGATTTCCACTTTTAATAAAGGATATGTTTGGCCGTCTTCCCAAACGATTGTTTCATTGGACGTCTTAGTGGAGCCTGTCAAAAATTTATACCCACTGTTGGTATCCATGAATACCACTTGTTGATAATCGGGATGAATTTCTTGTTTCACTATTATCACCTCATCGTCAGTATAGGTATATCTTAAACGTAATGATTACTATTATCAACCATTATGCTTGAAGGTACCAAAAGTCGGTACCTTCATTATAGTTTAATCTAGATGATCTACCCTTATTCCTTTGTGTTCAGCCAGCCATGCCTTTATGCGGACCTGCCTGCAGTTCATACATTTGATAGTACTTCCCTTTCAGTTCCATTAATTCTTCATGTGTACCAAGCTCTGCAATCCGCCCTTTTTCCAGTACAAGAATTTGGTCGGCATTTTTTATCGTGGAAAGCCTATGTGCAATGATGAAGGTCGTTCTCCCTTTTTTCAGCACTTCCATACCCTCCTGGATAATTGCCTCGGTTTCGGTGTCGATGCTTGCTGTCGCTTCATCCAAGATCAATATGGCCGGATTGAATGCAAGGGCACGGGCAAAAGAGATTAGCTGACGCTGTCCGGAAGACAGCGTTCCGCCTTTTTCGATCACGGGCTCGTCAAGCCCTAAAGGAAGATGCTTCAGCACTTTGTCCCCCCCGACATCTCTTAATGCTTTTTCAACCATTTCCCTTGTGATGCCTTTATGATTGAGACTGATATTGGAGGCGATGGTGCCAGTAAATAAATAGGGGTCCTGAAGGACGATCCCCATATGCTCCCTAAGCGTCTGATGGGGGATATCCAATATATTTCTGCCATCGATTTTGATTTGACCTTCACTGCTGTCATAAAAGCGGAATAATAAATTCATTATGGAGCTTTTTCCTGAACCGGTGTGGCCAACTAAAGCAACCGTTTCCCCCTGTTTAGCGGAGAAGGAAATGTCCCTTAACACATATTTTTTATCCTTATAACCAAAAGAAACATTTTCGAATTGTACGTTTCCTTTGTATCTGGATATGTTTTCATCGCTGACTGCCAATCCCTCCTCATCCAATAAGCTGAACGTCCTCTCCCCTGCAACAAGCGCCTGTTCAAGATTAGCGAACTGATTGACGATTCCGTGAAGCGGATGTAGCAGGCGGCTGATCAAATCAACAATTGCATACATCATCCCTAAGGAAATGGCCGAACCCGCTGTAAGGGAAATCCCGCCGAAATACCAGACGAAGGCCATCAGCGCCAAAAGCTTAATGACGCCAATCAAGTTTCCACCCGTCAACGAATTCAAATGGAGCATTTTATTTTGATAGGAAAAATGCTCCCGGTTCAGATTTTCAAAAGATTGCTTCGTCTCCTTTTCACGTCCAAATGCCTGAATGATGCTCATACCAGAAATGGATTCATTAATCATTCCATTAATATCGCTGACCCGTTCCCGAATGATGTGATTATATTTCGAGGCGAATTTACGGTATACCATCGTCCAGATAACGATGATCGGAATAAGTAGAAGGCCAATGGTACCGACTCGTGGATCCAGAATAAATAAAGCAATTAGAACGCCGAAAATATTAATGGTACTCGAGAAGAAGTTGGCGAGCACGGTTACATATAATTCCCGGATCGCTTCCGTATCATTAGTGACCCTGGCTACAATTTTACCCGCTGGCATATTATCAAAATAACGTATCGGCAGACGGGAAATATGCCTAAAAATATCATTTCGCATCTTCTGTATGATTCGGTTCGCCGCTTTCTGTAAATAAAAACTCTGGCCATATTGAAAAATGGAGGAAAGGATGACAAGGCTAAAATAAAAAGCCACAAGCTTAATGATCCGCGGGATTTCCGGTTGATAAAATCCCATCACTTCCTGACTCGTCAATTTCACTGCTTGCGCACGTTGCTCTTTCCCGTCTTTCTTGATGATCAATGATTGGTTCTCCAAGGTTCTGCGCCCATCGATAGGGACAGCTTCATCTACGAAGACAAATTGATTGCCAACCTGCAGAACATGGACTTCCCTGCCTTTCTTCTCACCTTTTGAATAGTAATCAGCCCGTTTATACCAATTTCCATCATACTTAACTGCATCTTTTCCTTTACCTGCTTCATGCCAGGAAGATTCGATGCCAAGTATATGTGAATCGATGATTTTCTTGGCAACGAAAGGACCCGTTAAATCGGCCGCTACCGAAAGAGCAAGCATGATCAGGGCGCCAATGATCAATTTTTTATAAAGGGCAGCATAATTAAAAAGTTTCTTTACGACCTTCATGCCTTCACCTCCGTTCCTTCGTCAACCTGCTGTCGTTCATATTGCTCCCTATACCAGCCATCATTCAGCAGTAAATCCGCATGAGTCCCCTCTTCGATGATCTTTCCGCTGTCCAATACGATAATCCTGTCCGCGTGCTGAACGGCTGATAAGCGGTGGGTTGTGATGATGGTCGTTTTCCCTGCCCGTTCATTTTGGATATTTTCGATGATCGTCGTTTCCGTTTTTGCATCGACAGCGGATAAGGAATCATCCAATATAAGGATTTCCGGATTTTTGATCAATGCCCTGGCAATCGAGATCCTCTGCTTTTGTCCACCGGACAGAGCGACACCCTTCTCACCGACGAGTGTCTCTAATCGGTTTGGCAGCATCATTAAATCCTTCTCAAAATCCGCAAGCCGGATGGCTTCAGCCAGTTCACCTTCCGTTGCATCCATTTTACCGAATAAGATATTTTCCCTAACAGTCTTCGAGAATAAAAAATGGTCCTGTGGAACATATCCGATCCATTTACGGATATCTTCAAGGTGCAGTTGCTCCAGCGGCATGCCTGCAAAAGCGATTTCACCTGTTCCTAAAGGATATTCCCGCAGCAATTGCTTCACGAATGTCGTTTTTCCACTACCTGTTTTCCCCACTATCCCCAATGTTTGACCGCGCTCAAGCTGAACGGAAATATCGGATAGATTCACAACCGTTGAGGACGGGTATGTAAAATGCACTGAATTGAATTGGATATTCCCCGGGTTCGTAATACTCTCCATCCCCATTGAATTCTTCACATCCGCTTCATACGAAAGAGTATCCTGAACACGGTCTAGCGAAGCATTTCCCCTTTGCATGACATTGATCAGCTCACCCACCGCGATCATCGGCCAGATTAACATGCCTAGGTACACATTGAACGAAACAAGCCCGCCAAGCGTTATGGCCTGTTGAAACACAAGATAAGCCCCATAGCCCAACCCGATTAAATAGCTGATGCCGATGATAATGCTGATTGTCGGATCAAAGAGGGCGTCGATCCTTGCCACGGCTAGGTTTTTGCCATATACATCCTCGGTCATTTCCTCAAATCGCTTTTCATCTTCCCGTTCCTGGACATAGGCCCGGATAACACGGACACCGGAAATGGATTCCAGGACCTTGTCATTTAAAGTGCCAAAGGCTGCTTGTGCATCCGTAAAACGTTTGTAAATTTTCTTCACGTAAATTTGCATCAGCACTGCCATGATCGGAAGCGGCAGCACCGCCGCAATCGTCAACTGCCAGCTGATCGTGGCTCCCATCATGACCACTACCGTGATGGTGAACAGCACCGCGTCTACGAGGGTCAATATCCCGAAACCAGCTGTGAGGGATATTGCCTTTAAATCATTGGTTGCCCTTGCCATTAAATCTCCTGTACGGTTTTTTTCATAAAAACTTGGCGTCATTTTCAGCAAATGGCCCATAAACCCTGACCTTAGTTTCCGTTCGACCAAGTTTCCGCCGCCGAATAACAGATAACTCCATAAGTAACCAAATAGGTAACTGCCGATCAGTACCATGAGCAAATAAATAACGTATTTCATGACCCCTTCCTGCGTCATGCTGCCATTGTTCATATCATCGATGGCATTCCCGACAAGCTTTGGCGGGATAACCTCCAAGATATTCACTAGACATAGAAATAAAATCGCCAAAGTGTAACGCTGCCACTGTTCTTTAAAGAACCAGGACAGCTTTTTAAAAATCGCAAACATGAATTCCCCTCCCTTTTGGTCAAACCTTTCACTCGCTAACCGCTTTCTGGATCTCCCGGCTGCAATAAGATTTCTAATGTCTTTTGTCTCATTTATAGTTCCTCCTATCCTTTATATGGAAAGGGTGCTAATGCACCTGGATCCAAAATGCCAAAAAGCCCCCGCCGATTAGCGGAAGCTTTTTTAGATGCGTAATAACACATATAAAAGCGCAGGCCGCGAAAATTCCACAACCTGCGCTTTAAAATCATGAATGGAAGCGAGGAATCCTATGTCTGGAAAGACAAGGTATCAGGGCAGGCGGACGTATGATATTCAATTGTGACATCACTGTGCTTAACTGATTTAGTCATGACGTTCGCCTCCTTTTCCATTGATTAATGGTAATTTTTAACTTATTTTTAAAGATTACTACGTTTGCATATTTTTGTCAATTATGACTTTTCTAGATTATTGATGGATAATCCTTTATTCTAATAAGAATGACGCAACCTAAGGAGGTTCAGCATATGCAATGGAGAAAATATATACTCCTGGCGGTTCCCTTTTTATTATCAGCCATTTTCATCTTATTTGCCGTACCGGTCCAATATAGATTTTTATCCTTCACTCCTGTGTTTCTTTTCTGGATAGTTTATTATATTTTATTGTACCGGGAAAAGAAGAAAAAAAGATGACATCACCTTGGGGGGTTGCAAATGCAACGCCCCTTTCTTGATGGCTATGCATATAATGATCGAAAAACATTTGTGGTGAAATGTATGCTTTCCCAATATTTGCAAAAGCTGTTGGGTAAACACCCTGCCAAAACAAAACCGATCATCGATGCTGAAAGATTTGACACGCTAAAATCCCGTTTACAAAAAGAGCTCTTTCAGCCTGTTGATGAGTCAAAAGCTTTTTTCCCCGAGGAAGCCGCCCTGATAAAAAGCATTCGAACCGAAACGGCTGCCTTGAACCGGAACAATATCACAAGAACTCAAGCCTATCTTGCCTTTTACAATCGCAATCCAGAGGTTCACTGGGCCTTTTTAGCACATATGGTTTCGAGGAATGGAGGATACCATATGACTGACTTGAAAAGTTCAAACATGACCCATCTACTTGACAGAGCGGAACGGCAGAAATTTTTCCATTTCCTTGAGCGTGCCAATTCAGCCATATTTGCAGATGCCTTCCCCCAGCTTCTTTTATATGAACATTCTAAACAAAAAGAACTTCCGCTAAGAAGGTATTTACCAGTATTCCGCATTTCAAGATTCATGGCCCCGATTTGGGAATCTTTCATCGAAGAGCCCCATTCACCCCTTTTGACAACGGCCCTTATCATTAATGAACAAAGAATGCTTCAGGAAAGGATATTAAAACGCACCCGTCATGGTGAAATCCTCCGCAGGCTTGATTTTCAGCTTCAGGAATACTTAGGCTTCATGAAAGTGATCTTTCCTTATGCAAACAAGCAAAAAGGACTTCATTCCTTGACAGGACTTACCGTCGAACGCTTTGCCGACCCGAAACAGCGCATTGAAACGGGGAAATTATTATATGGGCTTCTATTTCAGCATCCGGTGGTTTTTCGCGGAGTCGGCCATTTTACAAAAGAGATTCCCCACACGGGTTCCAGAGAGGATTACTGGGCAAGCATATATACCTCTGATGGATCCACGTCAAAAGATGATAAAATCTACAGCCCCACTCTTCATTATGCATGGAAAGATCGACCATTCTTTCCTCCCCATTCCTTTGATTGGTTCACGAATGAAAGCTACATGGAAGATTTACGAAGTTTACCGATCATTAAAAAGGAGGACCTGACCAACGAGGTGCTCGAAAATGTCAAGCAGCTCAAAACCCTTAACGAAATGAAAGCCATTTTCTAGCATGATGCCTCTTACTTTGAATATCCCATCCCCCATTTGGCAAGAATGGTTAGCAAAAAGAATGGGTGAATCAAATGAGGGGCATTGTACTATTGAATCCAAATTACAAAATCGGGGATTTACATACGGAGGAAAGCTTTGCAATCCAAAAGATCGTGACGGACAAGTATTTGGAAGAGAATAATATTTCCCCGGTCATACTCAATCCGTATCAAATCCACCCTTATTACACCATCCCGCATGAGCTTCTATCCAATTTACAAAGTAAAAAAACGGGGCAAATCGATTGCCTTGTGCTTCACTCCCTGGAAACCATTGAACGTTTCAACTATATTTATCCTGAAAAATGGCTTGAGCTATGCGGATACTTCAATGGGATTATCACTGTCACGACTCAAACTCCCGTTAGGAAACATGAAGCAAAATAAAATCATGGTACTTAAGTCTCTGTAGTGAATTAGGGTTATAGTCATTAATCGTTCATGTAAAAGAGTTCTTTCCAAGTACCTTGGTTTATGTTCCCCTTTTTTTATGGAGCCCCCCAACCACGCATCCCTACTAATGATTGCCGCTGTACCGCTTCTTCCTCTATTTATCTATTATATCAATTTTCCTAATTATAAGATTACTAGGAATTATATAACTCCAAAACATTCTTTTGGAAATATAGATAAATTTACGGATAAAGCATAGAAAAATAAGTTAATTTTATATATCATTGGAGATAGGAATTTTCTTATTTTTTACTTTTACTAGAAAGGAATGTTAATGATGGCCAAAGAAAAAAAGAAAAAAACCCCAATTCCTTTCCGACTGAACTTTATGTTCTTTTTAATATTCATTTTATTTTCAAGCTTAATAATCCGGCTTGGCATCGTCCAAATCGTGTATGGGGACGATTACCTCCGCGAAGTCGACAGAACGGAAAACGATGTGGCCAATACCCCCGTTCCCCGGGGCAAGATGTATGACCGCAACTTGAATCCGGTCGTTGATAATGAGCCGCGTAATGCCATCACCTATACGAAATACCCGAATACGAAAACGGCCGATATGGTGAAGACGGCAGAGGTCCTTGCCACCTTGATAGAAAAAGATACCAAAAAGGTAACCCTGCCGGATAAAAAGGATTTTTGGATTTTAAAGCATCCGAAAGAAGCCGAAGCCTTGATCACCAAGGCCGAGAAGAAGAAAGTCATCGAAAAGAAACTGGAGCAAAAAGATTTATACAAACTTCAAATGGAGCGGGTAACCGATGAGAATATCAAGGAATTCTCCAAAGATGAATTGGAAGTGATCGCCATCTTCCGGGAATTCAATAGCGGCTATGCCCTCGCCCCGTCGATCGTAAAGAATAAAGATGTCACCACTAAGGAATTCGCCAGGGTCAGTGAACATTTGGGTGAAATGCCAGGTGTGGATGTAACGACGGATTGGGAAAGGACTTATAAGTATGATGAGACCCTCCGCTCGGTTCTTGGCAAGGTCTCTTCTTCCGAAGAAGGCATTCCTAATGAAAATATTGACTATTATCTGGCACGCGACTATACCAGGAATGACCGGGTCGGAAAAAGTTATATCGAAAAACAATATGAAGATGTCCTGCGCGGTCAAAAGACGCGAATTGAAAATGTGCTGAGCAAAGGGGAAGTCATCAAAACGAATACCCTCACTGAAGGGCAAAGCGGAAAAGACTTGGTCCTTACAATTGATATGGAGCTGCAGCAGCAGGTTGAAAAAATCATCGAGAACGAATTGCGCAAAACCAAGGCTAAGGGAAATACCTACTTATTGGATCGTGCCTTCGTCGTTTTAATGGACCCCAATACAGGCGAGGTGCTTACGATGGCAGGCAGGCAATACGGCCGCAACAGTAAAACCGGGTTGACCGAAATGAACGATTTTGCCCTTGGAAACATTACGACCTCGTATACGATGGGATCATCTGTTAAAGGAGCCACTGTCTATACAGGCTTTCAGACAGGAGCCATCGCACCAGGGTCAGCTTTCTTTGACAGAAAACTCCTTTTAGCAGGGGCTAATCCCAAAGGATCTTATAGTGATTTGGGTTATGTAACCGATGTCTCTGCGTTAAAGAAATCGTCGAATGTCTATATGTTCATGACGGCAATCAAAATTGCCGGCGGTCATTATATCCCTCACCGCCCGTTAGGAATCAACCGGGAAGCTTATTCAATCATGCGGAATCATTATGCCCAATTCGGATTGGGTGTCCGCACAGGCATCGACCTGCCAAATGAATCCGTAGGGTTTAAAGGAGTCGATATGTCAACAGACGGATTGCTGCTGGATTTATCGATTGGCCAGTATGATACATATACCCCCATGCAATTGGCACAGTATGTATCGACGATTGCAAATGGCGGAAAAAGGCTTGAGCCCCATATGGTCAGGGAAATCAGGAATCCATCCAACGAACACAATGAATTGGGCAGCGTCTTTAAAACGATGAGTCCTAAAGTGTTAAACGACTTAGGCGGAAAAGACGTTTGGATGCAGCGTGTCCAGGAAGGATTCAGGCAGGTCGCCCAGGAGCCAGGCGGGACGGCATATAAATATTTCGGCGGGAAGTCTTACCGTGCGGCAGCAAAAACGGGTACTGCCGAGGCCTTTTATGACGGACCGCGGAGGAATCAATATAGCGCGCCAGTCCCGACTATCAATTTGACGCTTGTAGGTTATGCACCTCACAATAATCCGGAAGTGGCATTTTCTGTCGTCGTGCCATGGGTGTATCAAGGCAAGCCCTCTGATGATATTAACAAACGGATCGGGCGGGACGTAATGGACGCCTACTTTAAATTGAAGGAAAAAAGAGCAAAAGGTGACTCTGATGCAGACAAAGCAGTAGAAAGCACTCAATGATGAATACAAAAAAGGCCTGCTCGTAATCGAGCAGGCCTTTTTATGATGCCCATTTATTCCAGCTTTTGAACGAATTCCTTATAAAGGGCCCTAAGGGCATCTCCCCTGCTGATGATGCCGACGACTTTATCATTTTTGTCCACGACGGGGATTTTCTTGAAATGATGCTTGGAAAGGACCTTTATCAATTCATCTAGCGGATCTTCGGGAGATAGCTTTGTAATCCTTTTATTTTTAATGATTTGTGAGACTTTATCATTCATTTTGGATGTAACCTTTTCATCCAACTCTTCACCGGGAAGAACCGTAATGTAGGTGAAATACCCCATGATGGCTTCCTCTGCAGGTGTCAAGTAACGAAGGATATCCCCGTCCGTCACCATTCCCAATAGCTTATCCTGTTCATCCACAACGGGGACCCCGCCCACTTTATTTTCGATCAAGATCCGCAGAATTTCCTTTAATGTAAAATCAGGACGGGCTACAAAGACTTCCCTTATCATGAAATCCTTAACTAACATAATACCACCCCTTTTTTAAGTTTGTACGTTCTGTATTCATCTCTTTCTATTAATACCCTTACTTACTCTATTTAAAAACCCTTGCCGCCTGAACTGCCTTTTTCCAGCCATTATATAAATCCTTCCGTTCCTGTTCTTCCATCTCGGGTTCGAATTTCTTATCGACTGCCCATAGCTTTGAAATCTCTTCCTGACTTTCCCAATATCCGACAGCAAGCCCCGCCAAATACGCCGCTCCTAACGCTGTCGTTTCACTAATAACGGGTCTTTCGACTGGTACATTCAGGAGGCAGCTTTGGAATTCCATCAAGAAGTTGTTTTTGACAACCCCGCCATCGACCCTTAATGCCTTTAGGTTAATCCCTGAATCAATCTCCATGGCGCTAAGGACATCTTTTGTCTGGTAGGCCAATGCTTCCAATGTTGCCCGGACGAAATGCTCCTTCGATGTCCCCCTTGTCAGTCCGAATACAGCTCCCCTGACATCACTATCCCAATAAGGGGTGCCTAATCCTACAAATGCGGGAACTACATAGACACCATCGGCTGAAGTGACCCGCAAAGCATACTTTTCACTGTCTTTCGGATCATGCAAGAGTTTCAGTCCATCCCTTAACCATTGTATGGCCGAACCTGCGACAAAAATACTTCCTTCCAAGGCATATTCGACTTTTCCATTCAGCCCCCATGCAATCGTGGTCAACAGGCCATGCTCTGATTTCACTGCCTTTTCTCCTGTGTTCATCAGCATGAAGCATCCGGTGCCATACGTATTCTTAGCCATTCCTTTTTCAAAGCATTCTTGGCCGAACAATGCGGCCTGTTGATCTCCCGCCGCTCCGGCAATCGGGATTTCATGCCCAAAGAAATGATGTGGCGCTGTTTTCCCGTATATCTCCGATGAAGAACGAACGTCAGGGAGCATCGATTGCGGCACTTGCAGGATTTCCAGCAGCTCTTCGTCCCACTTCAGGTCATGAATGTTATACATCAGCGTCCTTGAAGCATTCGAATAGTCGGTTACATGTGATTTACCACCCGAAAGTTTCCATATCAGCCACGTATCGATCGTACCAAACAATAAGTCTCCGTTTTCAGCCTTTTCCCGTGCCCCATCTACATGGTCGAGAATCCATTTCACCTTTGTACCGGAAAAATATGCATCAATCAACAATCCGGTTTTCTGCAAGAATAAGCCATCGAGGCCTTCATCCTTCAATTGCGTACAAATTTCGCTTGTCTGCCGGGATTGCCAGACGATGGCATGATGAATCGGCTGACCTGTTTCCTTGTCCCATACCACGGTCGTCTCCCGTTGATTCGTTATGCCAATTCCAGCGATCTGTTCAGGCCTTACATTCATTTCCGATAGACAGGAAGCGATTACCGATAGGATGGAGCCCCAAATTTCATTGGCGTTATGCTCCACCCATCCTGGATTCGGGAAGTATTGGGTGAATTCCTTTTGGGCAATATGCATAACTTTCCCGCTTTTATTAAATAAAATGGCCCGGGAACTTGTCGTTCCCTGGTCCAATGATAGTATGTAAGTCTCCACGGCTGTCTCCTCCTGCACTTAAGAAAAGGTTCATTTCAGCTTAAGTGTCATGCTGTTTTTTCTTTCTACATTTTACTAGATATACCCGTGAAAACAAAAAATATATAAACTACAGCAGAAAACTGAATAATATTGGCAGGTTAAGAGTTTATCTTTTACAATGAAAATAAGCGGATAGGAGGAATGGAAATTGAATAATCATGAAATAGATTTTAAGGTATATGGAGATGACATGCAGTTTGTTGAAGTGGAATTGGACCCTCAGGAAACGGTGATTGCCGAGGCTGGAAGCTTAATGATGATGGAAGATCAAATCAAGATGGAAACCATCTTTGGTGATGGGTCTTCAAATGGTGACAGCGGAATGATGGGTAAGCTATTCGGGGCCGGGAAACGGCTACTTACTGGTGAGAGTCTTTTCATGACGGCTTTTACGAATGAAGGACGAGATAAAAAACACGTTTCATTCGCATCGCCATATCCAGGTAAAATCATCCCGATGGATTTAAGCGAGCTGGGCGGGAAAATCATATGTCAAAAAGACGCATTCCTGGCGGCCGCAAAAGGCGTTTCGGTCGGAATTGAGTTTCAGAGAAAAATAGGGGCAGGCTTCTTTGGCGGTGAAGGCTTCATCATGCAAAAACTAGAAGGAGATGGAATGACCTTCGTTCATGCCGGTGGCACGATCCATAAAAAGGAATTGGCAGCAGGGGAGATTTTACGCGTCGATACAGGGTGTTTAGTGGCAATGACTAGCGGGGTAGATTATAATATTGAAACTGTAAAGGGTGTGAAAACCGCTTTGTTCGGCGGCGAAGGTTTATTCTTTGCAACATTAAAAGGACCCGGAACAGTCTGGGTGCAATCTTTGCCATTCAGCCGGCTTGCCAGCCGTGTATTTGCTGCAGCGCCGCAAAATGGAGGATCATCCGAAGAAGGCAGCGTAGCTAGAGGCTTATTCAATTTATTCAACGATAAATAAGAACCGGACCAATGGCTGCCATCCTGGCAGTCATTGATCTCTTTTGAAAAGGATGGGTAGCTACATGCAGCTTGTTAAGTGGTCCTACATGAGACGCTATAATATCAGGGCAATTTTTGATCAATTCCCGAATTCGCCTGTTATTTTCCGAAAAATAAGAGATTACTATTTTGTTTATACCGTTCACTGGACAGCTGCCGATGCCCCTATCGGCATAAAAGAGCTTGAAGAAATGGAACAGCTGCTTAACCGTGAGCTCGGGACTGAACTACAATATCTCTACCGAAAAAAATGAGTTACTCCTCGTACATCATTTTTCTTGTCATGCCTCCATCGACGATAAGATCCTCACCCGTAACGAAATTATTTTCCGTTGCCGTCAAATAAAGACAGGCACTTGCAATATCGTCCGGTTTGCCAACCCGATTGGAAAAATGCTGCAGGTGATCTTCATCCCTCAGCGATTCATAATCTCCCGTTTCAATCCACCCCGGTGAAATCGAATTGACCGTAATTTTCTCTTTGCCCAAAGAAGCGGCAAGTGCATGTGTCAGTGCTTTGATCCCTCCTTTGGTTGCTGCATAGGATTCCGAATCAGGCTCAGACATCATTGCTCTGGTTGAGGCTATATTGATGATCGCACCTCCCATTTCATTTTTCCGTATCGATTCTGCCGCGGCCCGGGAACAAAGGAAAACACTGCGCAAATTCGTATTCACCATATCGTCCCATTCCTCTATCGTCAGATCATAAAGCGATTTGAATAATGCCTTTCCTGCATTATTGATTAATATATCAATGGTCTTATATGTTTTTAGAGTTACATCCATCAATTGTTGAATGTCAGCTTCCTTGCGTACATCCGTTTTAACGAACATGGCTTCATGACCCTTACTTTTGAGCTCTTCCACACACAGAAGTCCTTCCCGCTCGTCCAAATCTGCGAGAACGACTGAAGCGCCGCTTTCTGCATACCCCTTTGCCACGCCTCTCCCTATCCCATTCGAAGCACCTGTTACAATCACCGTTTTATTTTTGAAACCCATTATTCCAACCTCACTTTCACAGTCGCTTTTCCCTATCATAATATCCAATCCGCTCCACTTCAAACAACTTTGACCTCCGAAAAATCCTTTTTCTTCTTTTCTAATCGCAGGACCCTTATATTTTTGTAGCTGCCCTAAAGTGATGTATGATAGATGGTAACAACAAGAATGAACCAGAGTGAAAGGCATCCGCTATTATCTTTCTTACAGTGTAAAAATTTATATTGGAGGAATGTAAAAATGGACTTATTAAAAAATGTGTTTTCTTTAGGATTAGGTGCAGCCGCTGCTACAAAAGAGCAAATTGAAAAAGCGGTGGACTCTCTTGTCAAAAAAGGCGATATCAGCAAAGAAGATTCCAAGATCCTTATTAAGCAATGGGTCGAAAAAGGGGAGCAAGCCCAAAAGCAGCTGGACGATTCCGTCAAGGCCAAAGTCAATCAAGCGCTCAATGGCCTAAACTTGGCAACTAAAGAAGAAGTCGAGGAATTGGAGCGCCGCATCGTAATTTTGGAGAAACAGAACCAAAACTTACAACCGTGACAGGAGGTACTTGAATGTTTCGCAAGCGACTGAAACACGCACATCGTTACCAAGAAATCATTAATGCCTTTTTGAAAAATGGGTTTGGTTACTTCATCTATCGCCTGGGATTATCCGAGAGTAAAGCGGGATCGAAACTCCAAACCGATGAAAACCTGAACCTCCGCTCAATCGGAGAGCGGCTGCATACGATATTACAAAGCTTGGGACCTACATTCATTAAACTTGGGCAGATTGCAAGTACGAGGCGTGATTTCGTTCCTGAAGAAATCGTCCGCGAGCTTGAAAAGTTACAGGACCAGGTCACCCCCTTTCCATTTGATAGGGTCCGTAAAATTGTCGAGGCCGAATTGGGTGATTCTTTGGAAAACATTTTCCTTGAATTTAATGAAACCCCACTGGCAACCGCTTCGATTGGACAGGTCCATACAGCTCGGCTTCCATCACTGGAAGTCGTAGCAATCAAAGTGCAGCGGCCAGATATTCTTCCGACTGTGGAAACGGATTTGGAAATTCTCGATGATTTGGCAAGACTTATGGAAGCACGCATATCTTGGGCAAGACGCTACCAAATCAGAAAAATGATCGATGAATTCGCTAAATCACTCCGCGCAGAACTTGATTATAACTCCGAGGGTCGAAACGGGGAAAGAATAGCCAAGCAATTCATCGATGATCAAGGGTTTAAGGTACCAAGGATTCATTGGGAGTTTTCCACAAAAAGGGTCCTGACAATGGATTTCATTCAGGGAATTAAGATCAATCATTATAAACAGCTTGATGATGAAGGTTATGATCGCCGGCAAATCGCGGAAAGATTAGCGAACTCCATGCTTCATCAAATATTGATCGATGGCTTTTACCACGGTGATCCCCACCCAGGCAATATCATCATATTGCCTGGGAATGTCGTTGCACTCATGGATTTTGGAATGGTGGGACGTCTTGAGGAAGAAACGAAATATCAGTTCGCCTCGCTTGTCATCAATCTGAAACGCGGAAGCACCAATGGATTGATCAAGACGCTTTCAGATATGGGTCTCTTGACGGACGAAATCGATATGGCTCCATTAAGGGAGGATATTGATGAACTGCGAAATAAATATTATGATATCCCATTGAGCCAAATCAGCTTAGGCGGAGCAGTCAATGACCTGTTCACGGTTGCCAATCGTCACCAGGTCCAAATCCCACCCGAATTCACGATGCTCGGCAAGGCTCTGCTTACCATGGAGGCAATTGTCGAAGGATTAGATCCGAATTTCAGCATCATGAAGGCAGCTGAACCTTTTGGGGAAAGGCTTTTTAAAGAACGCTACAACCCAAAAAACATTGCGAAGAACGCCTGGAATCAATTCATCGAGTCTGCTGAAGCCATTGCCGAACTGCCCAAGGATATCAGGGAAGTGACAGGTATCATTAAAAAAGGGAAATTGCGGCTCGATATCAACATCCCCGAACTTCAAGTTTTTTTACATAAGCTTGATCAAATCTCGAACCGACTGTCGTTCAGTATCATCCTGCTTGCATTCAGCATAATCATGGTCGGTCTCATTATCGGTTCTGCAATAGGCGGGGAAACCTTGATCCTTTGGAAGATACCGGTTATCGAAATTGGTTTTGTCGTTGCAACCCTGATGTTCTTACTCATGCTCTACACTATTTTCAGATCCGGAAAAATGTAACACACTTAAAACGGGATTCTGATTGGTCTCATCCCGAACGTGGAGTAGGAGGCACTGGAAACCATAGCCTAAGAACCAACGGTAAGCCATATTTGTTTCAACATCTTCTATTGTTTTATGCATTGAACGAATTCCGAAGCCATAGTGAATGAAAGTCAAAGTACAAGCAAAAAAAATGTAGACAAACCCGATTTTCATCGAGTTTGTCTACATTCAAGGGAACCCCTTTGGAATAGGGGGTTTTTCTTGATTTGATTCATTGGTTATTTATCCGACGTTCATATGAAACGGCATACGCACTATGGCGAAAATGCAAGATCCGGTCTTCCGAGCATTCGATTCCTTCAGGAATATTGGTTGGATCAAACAATAATGTATCTTTACACACTTCCGATTTTTTGGAGATCATTAAATGCCCTATCGTGATTACCTGTTTATCTTCCGACCAAGCTGTAGTCGGATCGTCAGTCGGGTCATTTTCCCTACCTATTTGGATGTTCAATTTAAAGCCCACCGGTCCTTCTTTAAGCCTCTTTTCCATTTCTTCATCCAGATACTCCGGCGAATGCTCGGCAACCTCTCCTTTTTCTAACATACTAAGGCCGGCATCTGGCACCCACTCATACTTGATTGCCTGCCGCCTTCCTTCCTTGTTAATGAAATAGAATGCGTGAATGGAGTAATATTGGCACGTTGAAAAACTGGCTGGAGAACGCATTTCTTTAAGCATTTGCAGGCTTGCCTTGCTTTCAGGATATTTCCACAGGATTTTTGCAAGCTCTTTCAGATTGGGGAAACCTTCCTTTGCAGATTGGAAAAAGCCAGCAATATCAACAAACGCTTGCGGTGTTTTCGCAAAGAATAACGGAATGGTCACAGTAATAAGATCTGACACCTTTCCATTCGGCAAATGAAACTTGACTGCCATGCCCTTTACAGGGGAAATGGCATCAGGATGGCTTGGAATCGGTGAGCTATTTGAAAACCGAATGATCACCGGCACGGCTTCATCCTGTAGATGCGAAGCCACCGTTAATGGGGACGCTTTTCCGTTTGGGGTAAAAACCCCCTCATAAACATATCCCCTTGCATGCACACGCCGATAACCAGGATGTGTTCCTGCTACATTTTCAATCACATTTACTGCTTCCCTGGCCAGTTCAGGTTTGTAGTCGTCGGTTCCTTCCATGATACTCACCCCACCTTTTCAGATTATTATCCATTATTACATGTACCCCATATTCCATTAGCCTATTCTTTCTTGAATCACCGAAAGCATTGATTGCAAAAAAACACCTGGCGCTGCAAACATATGTCATATCTTTATGGACACGTGATTTTATCCTTTAAATTCTAGAAACATTCAAAATGATCGGCATATATAGATCTCTTTTACTTCCACTATAAAAATACTCATTCCTGTTCCGGCTCCACCTGCGAAAGGATCACATGGGTAACCGTTGCTGCAAAAGGAATGGTCCGATTGATGAATTCCTCCACTTCTTCAAGGCTCCGAGTGTGGATTTTCAGCATAAAGCAAGCCTGCCCGGCAATGCGATAACAAAAGTCAACATTCGGCACCTTGGAGATATACTTTTTGAATTTCTCATATTCCCCATTTTTTATCGTAGCTTCCACGATACACTCAATTGGAAAACCGATCTTTTTATGATCAATCTCGGCAACATACCCTTTAATGATCCCGAACGACTCCATTTGCCGAACCCGATCGGCAACGGTGGGGGCCGAGAGGTTTACTTTCTTTGCCAATTCCCTCATGGAGATTCGGCTATTCAACGTTAATTCGGCAAGGATGCTCTGGTCTTTCTCATCTATTTTCATTTTTAAATTATTCCCCTTTTCCCCTTTACATTCGTTCATTATTAAACCACATTTCTTTACAAATGGAATTAAAATTCCTGGATTTTTATATTAGGATTATCTCAAAGGAGAGATGTTCATGACAAGAATAAAAAAATCATCACAGGGCTCCAGTCCATTTCAAAGATTATTTCATTCTGAAGAGATTTCGCATAAATGGTCGGACCTCTCAGATTGCATATCTGCAGATGGGAAACTTTCGGAGAAATTGAAGGAAAACGTCAGAATGGTGCTGGCATACGGTAATGGCTGCTCATACTGCCAGGCAAAAGGGACTCCGCTAAAGCCGGAAGATATGAAAGAAAGCTATGCAATTGCCTTTGCGGAAGTATTTCTCTTGCAACGTGAAAAAACGGAGGAAAAGTTTTTCCAAGTATTGAAGGAAGTGTTCAGTGATGAAGAAATTTCTGAACTATTGGCATTCATTTGTTTTACAACCGCCCAGCAATATTTCGGGGCTTTGATGGATTTAAAATAACACAAAAAAAGGAACAGGCCTTCCGCCTCGTTCCTTTCTGTAAAAAACCTGCATTCTACCTTCATTAGTTTGAACGATGCCGAACCCCTTTACCAGCATCAGTTGAATGACCGCCTAGGATTTCGCACCATGATCCTCCATTTCATTGATCCTTGGAAGAATGGAGCGGGAAGGTACCGGGGATGTCAAAACCACAGATGTATTCAGATGTCCATAGGGTATTAATCGATCTATCAGTAATCTCATGCTGTCCATATCAGCTAAAGCCGCTTTCAAAAAATATCCAACTGTTCCTGTTACACGGTGGCACTCGATAATGTCTAAATCATTTTTCACTAATTGCTCAAAATCGGAAACAGGAACCTTAAGTTCACTCACCTGAATGAACACAAGTACACCCCTTCCTATCGCCAAAGGGGAAACCCTTGCGCTGAACCCCTCAATGATCCCCTTTTCTTGAAGTCGGTACATTCGTTCAGAGATGCTAGGTCGACTGAGAGCCAATTTCTTCGATAGTTCACTAATCGTAATGCGTCCATCTTTTTGTAAAAGTTCCAGTAAACTGACATCTATTTCATCCATGAAGCAACCGCCTTTCATAATGAAGGAATATAAGCATATATTTCTTTAAAATGTTGTATGGATAGCGAAAAATACGTTCTTTTTTGTATGTAATTTTAACAGTTAATATTCTATCATTAAAATAATCAAATAGAAAAAGAAAATTCAGAACTTTACCAAAGGGAGGAACTTGCATTGACCTTTACGAAAATCCCGGTTCGACAAAACATCGAAAGCATTAGCCCATATGTTTCCGGCAAACCAATTGAAGAAGTGCAACGTGAACTTGGTCTTGAAACGATCGTTAAATTGGCATCCAATGAGAACCCATTCGGTTACTCACCTCTAGCAAAAGAAGCCATGCTTAACGAAATGGAGCAAACCTCCTTTTACCCTGAAGGCATGGCGCCTGCATTAGCTGAAAAACTGGCAAGAAACTTGAATATCAATAAAGATCATATCATTTTGGGCAATGGATCTGATGAAGTGATACGTTTGTTGACACGAACCTATATCCAACAAAATGATGAAGTCATCATGGCTGATGTGACATTTCCACGCTATGAAACGAATGTATTGATTGACGGCGGCACACCTGTAAAGATTCCTCTTACCAATGGTGTACATGACCTTCAGGGTATGTATGAAGCCATAACAGAAAAAACGAGAATGATATTCGTCTGTAATCCCAATAATCCGACAGGAACGATCGTTCAAAAAGAAAAGTTACGCTCCTTCATCGAGAAGGTGCCGAAGCATATTTTACTGATCGTTGATGAAGCATACTATGAATATGTCGATGATGCAGAATATTTAGAAACCTTACCGCTTCTCAATATGCATTCAAATCTGGTTATCTTACGCACTTTTTCAAAGATTTATGGACTGGCTGCTTTAAGGATCGGATACGGTTTAATGGATGCTTCCATCATACAAGAGCTAGTTAAAGTGAAGGAACCCTTCAATACCAATCGTTTGGCACAGGCTGCGGCATTCGCTTCCCTCGACGACCATCCATTTGTTGAGAATTGTGTTCGTAAGAATGAGGAAGGAAGAAGATATTTAGAAAATGAACTAAGCAAGATGGGTTTGACATTCTTCCCTTCACATGCCAACTTCTTGATGGTTAAATTGAACCAGCCTGGCAAGGACATTTTTGAGAAGTTATTAATTCAGGGTGTCATCATCCGTTCAGGTCATTTGCTAGGCTATGAAAATACCATCCGCGTGACAATCGGCACTCCGCTTGAGAACGAGAGATTCATAGCATCCTTACAACAAATAATCAAGAAAACATCTGGAGATGACCAATCGAAATGAAGTTGCAGAATATCAGTGATCAGTAATGAAAGATACGACATGGACGCCTTTGCCATGTCGTATCTTTCATGCGGATTTATTTAGCGATATTTTTTTCTATTATAGGTGTTTCCTGTTTGTCCACTCTTTTAAATTTAAAAATTGAAATCAAGATTAAGGCAGCCAACACAATCAGGCAAGTAATGATACTGATTCGATTCTGATCACTGAATACGAACGTGACACAAATGATGCTTAACGTGATTACGGTAAACAAGGTTATATATGGAAATCCCCACAATTTAAAACTGGGAGCTTTGGGATATGAATTGCGAAGTTTAAGCTGCGCTAAACAGATGCTGATCCATACAAGTGATACTACAAAACCCGGAAACGCCATTAATAGAGTAAATGCCTTGTCCTGTGCAACGAAAGTAATCATGGAACCGACGACCAATACACCTGCACTTAATAGCAAACTGTACAAGGGAACGCCATTTTTTGATACATAAGAGAACGACTTGGGAGCTTCCCCTTCTGCAGCTAAAGAATGCAGCATTCGGGTACACCCATATATTCCAGAGTTAGCGGCAGATAAGACGGCCGTAATCAAAATGAAATTCATGATATGTGCAGATCCCTGAAAACCTGACATTGACAAAACCTGTACAAACGGACTTGCCTGGTCGCCAATTTCATTCCACGGAATCAAACCGCAGATTACAAGTATCGGTAAGGTGAAGAATAATACAACTCTCCAAATATAGTTTTTAATGACCTTAGGTAAAATGCGTTCTGCATCCTTTGCTTCCGTTACCGTCACCCCTATTAACTCGGAACCGCCATAGGAGAACATGACGATCAGTAATGCCGAAAAGATGGACATCCACCCATTCGGGAAAAATCCTCCATGCCCTGTGAAGTTTTGCAGATAATTAGATCCGCCGCTTGGGATCACACCAAATAAAATACAGGCTCCCAATATGATGAATAAGATGATCATTGTAATTTTAATGCCGGCAAACCAAAATTCGAATTCACCATAATTTTTGACATTCATCATGTTAATCCCAATGATGAAGGCCGCACACCCTAAACTTAATATCCATAGCGGGATTGCCGGGAGCCAATACTGCAAAAAGCTTCCTGCCACCACTACCTCAATGACACAAACGGACAGCCACATAAAACAATACATCCAGCCTACGATGAAGGAAAGGCGCTTACCGAATGCTTTCTGAACGAAGCCTTTCATATTCGTATTTGGATAGACAATTGCCATTTCCGCTATGGCACCCATGACTACTAGCAATAACAATCCTGCAAAAATATAAGTGAATATGACTCCTGGCCCTGCTAACGATATGGTTTCGGCACTTCCTTTAAAAATCCCAGTACCTATTGCCCCTCCCATTGCCATCATGCTAATATGCCTCGGCAATAATTTCTTTTGCAATGACCCACCATTTGACTCCATTACATTTGCCTCCTTCATTCCATAATTTTCTCGTATAAATTAAACCCATTTAATCGTTGAATGGCGAATAGATTTGTTATCTCATCAACCGTTATGGTTTAGGAGTGGAAGGATCCAAAGCTTATTGAAAACTCTATACTTCCCAAAGTAAAAATGATATCAATATGCCGATGGTTTTACAAGAGGGAATCATTGCAGGCCAATACGGCCCCTGTTTGGTCAAACGCCGGGACATAATTCCAAATGGAGTGAATTTACTGATAGCCTTGCCTTTCGGGTCTTTGACTCCATTAAGATAAAACATTCTAATCGGGGACTACATTGGTAATCCCCATGAATTTACCTTTTCCTATTTATTTACGATGTGAATTGCATGTCCCAAAACTGCTTCAGCCGCTTCCAGCCACCCCTCGGTCAAGGTCGGATGAGGATGCATGCTGAGGGCTATATCTTCGACCCGAGCCGCCAGCTCAAGGGCAAGGACCCCTTCACCTATAAGGTTGGAAGCATCAGCACCTACCATATGCATTCCAAGCAATATATGACTATTGGCATCCACGATGACTTCTGCAAACCCCTCCGTTTCATTCGTTGCAAGCGCCCTTCCGTTGGCACTGAACGGAAATTTGCCAACCTTTACGCTGTATCCCTGTTGTTCAGCTTCTTTACGGCTTAAACCAACACCAGCTATTTGTGGTTCCGAGAAGATTACATAGGGAATATAAGGCGAGTCAACGGCACTTGGCAGCCCCGCTATCACTTCAGCTGCCACGATTCCCTGTTTGGACGCTCGATGGGCAAGTGCCGGACCAGGCGTAGTATCACCGATGGCAAAGATGTGCGGCACATTTGTACGGCATTCCATATCCACTGCTATATGGCCTTTCTCACCAACCGTCACTCCAGCCCGATTCAGGCCAATTTCTTCCGTGTTAGGAATCCTTCCAATTGTAACCAGGGTCTTTTCGCTCACGACCGCTTCCGCACCCTGTTCTTCCGAGGAAACAAGAAGGTGCACTTGACCATCCACTACACTCGCTTTCTCTACCCTCGAGGATGTTTTGATATTGATCCCGAGCTTCTTGGCATTCCGGGTGACGTCCTTTACCAGGTTTTCAGCAACTTGAGGGAGTATGCGATTGGCCATCTCAATGATGGTCACTTTAGTCCCTAACTTTGCAAATGCCATACCCAGCTCGATTCCAATATATCCTCCGCCAATGATCGACAAGCTCGCTGGAACTTCATTCAGCTGCAAAGATGATGTTGAATCCAATATATATTCTCCATCGACTTTTATGAAGGATGGAATGAAAGGCCTGGACCCTGTCGCAATAATTGCCTGTTCAAACTTGTAGGTTTCAAAATCGCCACCGGTTTCAACTCCAATGCGGTCATCAGATAAAAAAGTTGCTTGGCCTTTAACCACCGTCACTCCGTTTTCCTTACACAAATGGGCAATACCATGCCCCAACTGGGATATGATGCCCCCTTTCCAATCCTGCCAAACCCCCAAGTCCATAGTGGTTCTTTCCTGAGACAGCCGGATTCCCATTTTCCCTAAATCGTTAAGCCCATGGTATTGATCAGCTGCGTGAATCAATGCTTTTGAAGGTATACAGCCCCGATTAAGGCAGACCCCGCCCAACTTATCCTTTTCAACCAGCACGACAGATTTACCTAACTGGCCGAGACGGATAGCCGCAGCATATCCTCCCGGACCTCCTCCCATGATGACAACATCCGTCTCAACAGCAACTTCCCCTACTACCATTTATCTCATCTCCACAACTAAACGAATTGGATTTTCCAGCAATTCCTTGATTTTATTGGTAAAGTGCACCGCTGTTACCCCATCAATCAAACGATGATCGAAAGAAAGAGACATATTCATCATTAAACGGATAACACCTTCCAAATCGCGAACGACCATGCGATGTTCCATTTTATGCAAAGCTAATATGGCAGCTTCCGGATAGTTAATGATCGGGGTAGCGTGCATCCCTCCGATCGGTCCTACATTGCTGATGGTAAATGTACTGCCTGTGATTTGGTTTATACTCAACTTCCCTTCACGGGCTTGGGTTGCCAATTGCCTGATTTCATCAGCCAGTTGGAAAATGGTTTTTTGATCGGCATGTTTGATCACAGGAACAATGAGACCCTCTTTTGTATTCGTCGCAATTCCAATATGATAATAATTTTTCAGGATGATTTCATTGGTTCTTTCATCAATTGAAGCATTTAATGTTTTGAACTCCTTTAAAGCGATGACAATGGCTTTAACGAAAAACGGCAAAAAAGTCAATTTTATATCCTTTTCATCTGAGTACTCCTTTAATTGACTTTTAAATTCCTTCAATCGGTCCATTTCCAATTCATCTACATGCGTTACATGAGGAATGGTCGAAACGGACTTTACCATATGTTCAGCGATTTTTTTACGAATGCCTTTAAGCGGAATCCGCTCTTCCCGCTCATTTTCCAAACCATTTGCCAGTACGGCATCCTTCATCGGCGCCATCTCTTGACCAGTCTTGTCATCATGCTGTTTGGCATCTTCCCGTGTAATCGAATCATTTTCTTTAAACTGCTTCAGGTCACTTTCGGTAATTCGCCCAGCCGGACCGGAACCTTTAACCTTCTCGATATCAATCTTCATTTCCCTGGCCATTTGACGCACGAATGGGGTTGCCAACGCACGCACTGCCTGATGGTGCTGTTTAGTCGTAATATGCTCCGCATTTACTTTTACATCACCGGATTGCCCGACTTGGTTTTCTTCTTCACTAATGTTCGTATCCGGAACTGGCACATCGTTCTCTTCCTGAATTGTGAATATAGTGGTTCCCACTTCCACGATATCCCCAACGGAAAAAAATATTTTCTTGACCACTCCCGCTGCCGGGGCTGTCAATTCCGCATTGACTTTATCCGTTTGCACCTCAACAATGGGTTGGTCCTGTTTTACCGCATCCCCTTCTTTGATGAGCCATTGGATAATTTCCCCTTCATGCATCCCTTCCCCTACATCAGGAAGTTTAAATTCCATCATGCGTCATCCTCCTTCTCTTTCTCCCTAAATCAATTAAAATGATAACGTTTCGACAATTCCTTGTTTTACACGGTCAACAGTCGGTAAATAATGATCTTCTATTGTAAACGGCGGAACCGGTACATCAAATCCTGTTACACGCTTAATCGGCGCTTTCAGGTAAATAAGAGCTTCATCATTAATGATGGAGATAATTTCCGCACCTAATCCGGCCGTCTTATGGGCTTCATGGACGATCAATGCACGACCTGTCTTTTTAATGGATTGCACGATCGCATCCCTATCTAAAGGGTATAAAGTTCTAAGATCGACCACTTCACACTTCCAGCCTTTTTCTGCTTCAATCTTTTTCGCGGCATTCAATGCCTCCCTTAACATGGCCCCCCATGCAAAAATGGTCAGGTCGCTTCCCTCCTGGACCACTTTTGCCTGACCGATTGGTATTCGGTACATTTCATCGGGAACTTCTTCCTTGAAGGCCCGATACAATTTAGTCGGTTCCAAAAAAATCACTGGATCTGGATCTTCGAGCGCTGAAATGAGCAGCCCTTTTGCGTCATATGGATTACTGGGTGCAACCACCTTTAAACCCGGAGTATGGGCAAAGAAGGTTTCGACACTTTCGGAATGAAGTTCAGGACCCCTGATTCCGGCACCATATGGCGTACGGATTACGAGGGGCACCCCAAATTGCCCACGAGTACGATACCTCATACGGGCAGCATGGGAAATGAGCTGCTCGAACCCCGGATAAATAAAGGCGAGAAACTGGATCTCCACTATAGGCAGCATTCCGTTAAGAGCCAAACCAATGGCAGAGCCGATGATTCCGGATTCAGCTAATGGCGTATCCACAACTCGATCTTTTCCATACTTCTCATAAAGTCCTTCCGTCGCTCGAAAAACCCCGCCATTCACACCAATATCCTCACCCAAGATCATCACGCGATCATCATGATCCAGCATTTGGTCCAGCGCTTCCGTAATAGCCTGGAGCATCGTTAAATTTTTGCCCATCATTTCCTCCCGCCTTTCCTTAAGATTTGGTTCAATTCCTGCTTCTGTTCCTTAAGATGCCATGTCTCCTCAGCATATACATGGTTAAACATTTCGAGCGGGTCGGATTTCGGATACGCTTCGGCCCTTTTAAGGTGAGCATCGATCAGTTCGTTGAATTGCTTTAACACCAATTCTTCCTGCTCTTCATTCCAATGACCCTCTTTATTCAAATACTTTCTAAGGCGTGTAATAGGATCGCGGTTTTCCCTCCAGAACGTTGAAATTTCGTCCTGATCGCGATATATGTTCGGATTGTCTGCAGTAGTATGGGCGCCATAGCGAAAGGTAATGGCTTCAATTAATGTAGGCCCTTCCCCTTTAAGCGCTCTTTCGACAGCTTCCTTTACAGTCATCCATACGGCAAAAATATCATTTCCATCCACCCGCACCCCATGGATGTCATAAGCAGCAGCACGCTGGGATATTGTTTTTGATGCCGATTGCTTTTCAAAAGGGACACTGATTGCGTAGCCATTATTTTGGCAGAAAAAGATTGTCGGGGTTTTATAAACGCCGGCAAAATTCAGTGCTTCATGAAAGTCCCCTTCAGAAGTCGCACCATCGCCAAAATAGGCGATGCTAACATTCTTTTCGCCTTTAAGCTTACTTGCCCAAGCCGTTCCAACTGCATGAACCATTTGAGTGGCAATTGGAACACTTGGAGGCAAGATCCTTTTTCCTTTTGGACAAATCGAACCATCAAAATGCGCCATCCAGTATAGGAAAACACGGTATAATTCCTGTCCATGAATGATTGCCGCTCCATGATCACGGTATGTGGGAAACATCCAATCCCCTGCCGACAATGCTAAAGCGCTTCCTGCTTGGGACGCTTCCTGCCCTTCGAAAGGTGCATAAGTCCCAATCCTGCCTTGG
Source organism: Peribacillus sp. SRI_006 (assembly GCF_057586375.1). NCBI lineage: Bacteria > Bacillati > Bacillota > Bacilli > Caryophanales > Bacillaceae > Peribacillus > Peribacillus sp. SRI_006. The sequence goes on from NZ_JBYCZT010000008.1 coordinate 69,707, forward strand.
CGCTGGAGATTTATTGATTTTCGGTCAAATGTTCTGAGCAGGAGCATGCTCTCATACATCTTTAACATAAGTGATTTATCGATTTTTCCATCAATCGCTTCAATTATTTCCCCATCAGGAGTCAATACACGAAACATTTCCGGCTCAACTCCGCTTGAATGCGCTTTCATTATTGGGTTTCCCGTCTTTTCCATTTCATTTCTCCCCTTAAGATAGATTTGTTTCGCAAACTTACCTAGGTTTTGAACAGTCATGAAATAACAGCCCAAAATGTTTTTATTGGTCTTTCTGTCTGTGATTAAATGCTGTTTCATAAACTACATTTCCTTATATAAAAGGATAATACATCCATGTTTTTAATAATATGTTAAATAGAATGAATTTTTTACATATTACCTTTATTTAGAAGATGTTTTCTGATACTTCGCCTTCATTTTGAAAATGGGAACCTTTAATGGGAAATTTCATAATGATTCCTTTCAAAATGTGATATGCTCCCGACAGATTTAGAACCTTCATCAAAAAAAAAAATCCAGCACAAAAAAGACCCATTATATTAATATATGGGTCTTAGCCTGTATAAAAACTCCAAGAAATCAGTTGCCTACGTTTTTTAAACAGACAGTTGATTTCAGAAATCCGCATCCCTTTGCGCCGACTGTCTGCCAAGCCTCCTCGACGCAAGAGCCCGCGGGGTCTCGGCTAGCCAGTTTTTCGGCAGGAGTGTCGCATATTTCTTCCATCCATTAAGGAGTTCAAGAAAAAACATGAAGGATAAACTAGTCTAAAATAGGGTTCGGAATAAGACGAACCTGCAGTTTTTTCTTTTAAAAATTCCAGTTGATTTCAGAAATCCGCTCCCTTTCCGAAATCCGCATCCCTTTGCGCCGACTGTCTGCCAAGCCTCCTCGACGCAAGAGCCCGCGGGGTCTCGGCTAGCCAGTTTTTCGGCAGGAGTGTCGCATATTTCTTCCATCCATTAACGGGTACAGGTGAAAAACTTAAAGGATAAACTAGTCTAAAACTTGGTTCGGAATAGACCAGCCTGCAGTTTTTTCAATAACACATAGTTGATTGGAACGAAAGGCGCGAGACTCCTGCGGGAAAAGCGTGGCATGGGAGACCCCGCAGGCGCGCCGAGGAGGCTTCGCCCGCCCGCGGAAAGCGAGTGCCTGGAGTGGAAATCAACGTTCCCATTTTACAAACCCACAAAAAAGCTGTCGGCAAACAATTATTATCTAGTTTGTAAACAAAAGGGCTCTATCTACAAAGGTGATTGGAACGGAAGGTAAGAGACTCCTGCCTGCGGGAAAAGCGCGTCAAGGGAGACCCTGCGGAAAGCGAGTGCATGAAGTTGAAATCATTACACATACCCTCTTTCAGAAATCCGAAATTAGATCAATGTTACCCTTTTTGCATTTCAGGATGGGGTAGGACCCGCAACGGGAATTGCACCCAAAGGTAGAAAAGGTCTATTTTTCAAATGTTCCTTTAACGACAGCATGGCCATCTTTGACCATCATCTGCCCCATTGCGATAACACTATTTATTTCTAAAGTTCGTTGATTCATCATGATGATATCGGCGTCCTTACCTACCGAAAGCTTTCCCTTTGCAGAAAGCTTTAAAATGTTTGCCGGGTTTTCCGTCACAACTCGTAGGGCATCGGCAATTGCCACTCCATCCTCGAGGACCGCATCGACAACACAATCATATAACGACATGCATGTACCAATGTTCAAACCGCGCAGGTTACCGCTTCCATCGAAGTCAGGCAGGCTGGCTTGCCCATCTGAAGTTATGGTGATCTGCCCGATTTCAACGCCTTCTTCTAGTGCCATTTTAATTGCTGTACTTGCTTTGACCTCGCCTTCTTCAAGGAATTTCTGGATTGTACTTGTCGTAAAATCTATATACCCCCCTTTTTTTGCATATTCCACCCCTGCATTGAATAAATGCGGATTTCGGTTTATATGTGTAGGGTAGAACTGAGTGATCGGAATTTCCGTTGTCTCGACAACTTCTTCAATTACATGCAAATGATCTAGACTGTCGCCGACATGAATATTGACGATACCGCTTTTCCCGGATAACAAACCTCCATTACGTGCCTGCGAGGCCAGTTTAGCGAGTTCGGCTGCAGTCGGCTGCGAAGAACGATGATCGGCAATGGCTATTTCGCCAACACCGATAATTTTATCCACAAGAATCAAATCATCCTCGATCTTGCCGGTTAACGTCTTGACTGGAACTTGATACGAACCAGTCTGAACGAAGCAGCTAATTCCTTCTTCTTCAAGCGCTTTCGCTTTAGCGAGCAGTGCAGGCATCGTCCTTGTCGTACCATCTGTGCCGATGACCCCTACCAAAGTCGTTATACCGGCTAAAGTGGCATCTGTTAATTGGATTTCAGGTGTCCTCGTTTTAAAACCCCCTTCCCCGCCTCCGCCGATAATATGTACGTGGGCATCTATAAAACCCGGAGCCACAATTTGACCACTTGCATCAATCACTTTCATTTCAACGAAATTGGCAGGTACATCAATCTTGTCCTCAATGAAGCCAATTTGCTTCCCAACCAAGAGGATATCTTTTTGGCCCATATATTCCGGTCCATAAAGCTCCCCATTTTTAATAAGTGTGAGCATTGTTCATTCCCCCTCCAAAAATTGAAATTTTCAAATAGGTTTCAAAATCTTTCACGCGGGTAAATATACAACATGACCCGCTAACAATTACATAAAAAAGTCCAAAACATACTTGTTCATTTTTAAACGTTGTAGCTGAATTGACATCTTGATTATGCTTTTCCAAAAGTATAAAAACAAAAGGAGTAAACGACATGAATAAAGTGATTTCTTCTGACATTCAAACAAATAAAAGATTATCCATGCGACAAATCATGAACCTATATCAAGTTACAAAAGAATTTAAAGGGAATATATATTTTATCTGCAACCATAAATTGGTCGATGCCAAGAAACTTTCAACTTTCGTATCCTTCGTGCTCATTCTTCAAGAGTGCGCAACGATGAAAGTCATACTTGAAGGCGAGAATGTACACGCCATGCTTGAAAAAGTACAGGCTATTTGTAAAGAAAATGATGAAAGTGCATTTCGTTTCCAATCGAACCAAACCGTAAATATTTAAATGATTCCAACTACGTTGAAGAGGGTGTAATTATATGAGAACCATTTTAATGGTGATAGGCGCAATCGTCGTAATCGGCATAATAGCAAATCTCATTTTTTAAGAATGATGAAAGACTGTCAATGATTGACAGTCTTTTTTTGTTGATTTGATTTAGAAAGGCTTGATCATGCTCCCGGACCTGGGAATCACCACGGAACCTCCCAGTCCCTCCATTTATTCAAGCCTTCTCGTATTTCATTTCCTTTGTCAATCCAATATTGTCTCCTCTTCTCCTCTTCTTCCTTCTCCTGTTGCTCAGCTATAAGTGCCTGTTGTTCTGCTATAAGCGGACCGATATCTTGAGCTTTAAAAGATTGAGCAGCTTGATTCTGTAAGGCTTTCGACATTATTTTTTGAAAGATGATTGCACTTCCCTGACTGCTGTGTGTCGTTAGATAATGTTTTGCGTCCGTCTTATCATATCCCGCCCAAACAGCACCGACCAGCGAAGGTGAATAACCGATGAACCATTGATCTTTAACCCCTGATACTCCTTCGATGGGAACTTGTGTAGATCCTGTTTTACCTGCTATTTCATAACCGGAAACAGCCGCGTTTTTCGCTGTGCCATATTCCACTGTTCCAAGCAGCATGGCATTCATTTTGTCGACGGCGCCTACAGAGGTCACTTTGGTACTTTTCTCTTTCCAGGCGGCAACCTCTTTTCCATCGGCATTTTCTATCCTTACAATGGCGTGGGTTTCCATCCGTTCCCCTTCGTTGGCGAAAGCAGAAAAGGCTCCTGCCATCTGCAGCGGGGACACACCTTTTTTCATCCCTCCTAAAGCGATAGACAGGTTTCGATCATCCTTGTCATATGGAATCCCAAACCGCTTAAGTGAATCAAGCCCCCTATCGATCCCAATCTCATTCAATAGCCAAACCGTCGGTACATTCAAGGAATTCATCACCGCTTCATACATGGGGACTTCTCCTTTATATTGACCACTCAGGTTTGTTGGCTCATATTCACCGAAGCTCATTTTTTCATCCTTTAAAGGGTCAGTGATATCATATCCCTCTTCAACAGCCGGCGTGTAAACGACAAGCGGTTTAATGGATGAACCAGGAGACCTTGTCAATTGGGTTGCCCGGTTATATCCCATGAATTGGTGTTCACCCCTCCCGCCGACAAGTGCTTTTATGCCGCCTGTTTCAGGATCAAGAAGGACAGACCCGCTTTGAACCAGTTCCTCTGTACTCGTTCCAACCGGAAAATTGGCTGAATTCTCATACACGCTTTCTGTAGCCTGCTGCATGGACTGGTCCAGGGTCGTGTAAATTTTATACCCCTTTGAAAGCAGCTCCTCAAGCTTAATTCCATATTTACTCGATGCTTCCGATAAAACATGATCGACATAATAAGGATACTTACCTCTTAATGGATCGGTTTCCTTCTCCCCCATAAGCAGTGTCACCGAATCTTTTTTTGCGGCCGCTTCTTCATCTTTCGTCAAATAACCATGTTCCGCCATTCGCGAAAGAACCAAATTACGCCGCTTCACTGCACCGTCCAAATTCTTGTATGGATCAAGTTTGGATGGCAAGTTAATGACTCCCGCCAGCAAAGCTGCCTCGGCAACGGTCAATTCAGAGACCTCTTTGGAAAAATAAATATTTGCAGCCTTTTTGATTCCCCATGCCCCATGGCCAAAATAAACTTGATTCAAATACATTTCCAGGATTTCATCTTTTGTATATTTATTTTCAACTTCCTGGGCTAGAAAAAACTCTTCTATCTTCCTCTTCAATGTTCGTTCCGATTCCAGCATCGTGATTTTCACAAGCTGCTGGGTGAGCGTGCTCCCGCCTTCAACAACACTTCCAGCCTTCGCATTTTTAACCAAAGCCCGCATGATCCCTTGATAATCTATGCCGTGATGTTCATAAAAACGGTGATCCTCAATGGAAACCACCGCTTGTTTCATATGTTCCGGTATTTCATCTATCGCCACGCCCTCGGATTTATTTGCCGTGATCGTACTGGCTAGATTCCCATCCAGATCATAGATCCCTGTCGGTTGCTGAAGACTATTTTCAAGATGACTTATATCAGCACCCTGCCTGAAATACAATAGTGAACCGGCGCCTACAACTGCAATCGCCAATATTATAATTAGACCTAATTTCACTAACCCTCTCATTTGTACCCCCAATTTCCCATCTGCGACATGTTTCATTAAAAATATTTTACCCTTTTTGTTAAAGAAAACTCGTCGATTGAATAAAAGGCGCTCTTTTCTTGTAGCACTTTACACGTGAATCGGCATCCTTACCGATGATATCCCTTCATCGTCTGTGCCTGCCAATTAACTGAAGGACCAATTTTCATCCTACCATTTTAACTATGCTCATATCTATCCTTTACCCGTAAAAGGCAATCTATATACCGATTAAAGGCGTGAAGCCATTTAAAAGCGGGTATAACACTATTAAGGTCTTATACAGGGGAGAGATGATAGTAATGAAAGACTTAAAACATATTGTCGTCGCTTTTGATGGAAATGAAGAAAGTAAACGGGCCGTCGAATATGGAGCAACATTGAAAAAGGCATTTCCAAAAGCTGAGTTGACCGTCGTTCATGTCCTAAATGATAAGGTTGAACAGCGTATCATGGGTAACGCCTCCGCGCCGGGGTTCGTGCCCTCTGCCGGATTTTATGTGGATCCAGTCCAGACACATCCTGTTGTTGAGGTTGACCAGCCAAGAAATCAAAAGGTAAATGACACCCCCTCCGCCCTCGAGAATAGTATTCAGAACGCAGAAAGTAATACGTTGAGATTGTTAAGTGAATGTCAAGTGACGGGGAAATTCGAACTATTGGAAGGATATGCGCCAGATAGCGTATGTGACTTTGCAGCGAGAAATTCAGCTGATCTTATCATTGTCGGCAATAGCGATAAAAGCGGTTTGGAAAAATTCTTCCTTGGCAGTACAAGTAGTTCCATTGCGAAAAACGCACCATGTTCGGTATTCATTGCAAAATGAAAAATGAACGGTTTCTACCTGAGTGGTTCGAGTCATACATTCTCCGAAAAAGGCCGGATTCATATAGAATCCTGCCTTTTTGTTAATAGGATTTTTTCAGTATTACATTCGGAGCAGCCGAAAAACACCGGGTTGCTAATTGCTGCCCAAAACCACATCCAGCATCAGTGCTGACTATCAGGTTCAAAATGGCTGAACCAGAACCGTTCACTCCCAGCCTTTAGGCTCCCTTGTGGAAGTATTTAATTTTCGATCATCGGTTAGAATATCTATTAGTTTCTTTAAATGCCAATTAAAGAAAAACTGTACATGTCATCGAAACTCACCTTTTTACCATTTCATGTAAATATCATTTCGTTTATCCAACTTCTTTACAGACTTTCAATACACCTGCCGATAACCAAGTTAGAATACGACAATTTTTCTATAGACTCACTAAGGTTTGCTTTCATTAAAAGCCTAATTTACATTGGGGAGGGAATGGACATGGATAAACATTCGATATCAGCTGAAAAAGGCGCCTACATAAGCATTGCCGCTTACATATTCTTGTCTGCTCTTAAATTGTCATTTGGTTATTTCGGTGATTCTAAAGGGCTTTGGGCTGATGGTTTAAATAATACGACCGACATCATCGCTTCCATAGCCGTTTTGATTGGTTTGAAAATTTCAAAGAGACCTCCTGATGATAATCATTCATATGGTCATTTACGGGCGGAAACCGTAGCGTCATTGGTAGCTGCCTTCATCATGATCACTGTGGGCCTTCAGGTTGTTTACAGTGCCATTGAATCCTTCTTTCACCAAGATTCAAAAACCGTACCCAGTATGCTGACCGGTTATGTCGCTCTATTCTCTGCAATCTTCATGTACGGAATCTACCGTTATAACCTTACATTAAGTAAAAAAATCAACAGCTCTTCCATCTATGCCGTTGCCCAGGATAATCGTTCCGATGCCCTTGTCAGTGTTGGTGCTTTCATTGGAATCATCGGTACTAAGTTGGGAATCCCTTGGCTGGATGCGATAGCTGCAGCAGTCGTTGGGGTCATCATATGCAAAACGGCCTGGGATATCTTTCGTGATGCGTCCATCTCTTTAACCGATGGTTTCGACGAGCAGCTCCTGCAAAAGATCGGACAAACGATTATATTGACAGAGGGTGTTAAAGACATGAGTGAAATTAAAGCACGGATGCACGGAAGTGAAATCCTGCTCGAAACTACCGTTCATGTCAACCCTCTTTTGACCGTCATTCAAGGTCATGATATTACAGTTAGAATCGAAGAAAATCTTTTGAAGGAATATAATATCCAGCATGTGATCGTACACATCGAACCATATGCATTTCATAAAAAAGGTAACCGTCATTAACTTTACGGATACCTTTTTTTGTTATTTATTCCTGTAATTTCTGTAATAAAACTGTGTCAAAAAAAGGTATTTATTGATTGATTGCCGAATATTTATCCAATTGACACATGTTAAAGGAACAGTAATCTGTTATCATGAAAACAAGTTGTAATTATTTTGATATTTTGTAATTTTATTCAAATAGAGCACTTTCTGGGTCAAAAGTAAATTCATTTTCCTACAGTATGGAGGGCAAAATGGTATCTAATCGAGAAATGACCATTCACTTTTTATCTTCTCAAAAAAACAGTATCATTTCCAAATGGAAAGATGAGTTGCTGCATTTACCGGACGGATATCTGGGGTATTTCAAAGGAGAAGTCGAAAATATTTTTAATTTGCTAATGGAGCAGGTTGGAAAATCGGATACTGACATAGACGATGTACTGAAGGTCGTAGGGGAAAAAATTGCGGCTGATCGCGTTACTAAGCAATTGGATATGGAAAATTTCTTTTCCACTGCAACCATCGGGAGATCCGTCATCATAGAGCACATTTTGAATTCCGGAGCACACAAAGAGGAAATATCGGCTCTAATAAAACGGGTAAACATTTACTTCGATAAACTCATTCATTTTGCATTATCCCATTATACCGAATTGAAAACGATGGAACTTGAAGAACGCTATCAATTCATAAGCCCAAACCATAAAGACCGTTTGACGCTCCTTGGCCAAATGACCTCAAGCTTTGTCCATGAATTCAGAAATCCACTGACTTCCATCATGGGATTCATACAATTATTACAGGCAGAACAACCTGAGATAAAGTACCTTGATATCATTTCAAAGGAATTGGATCAGCTCAATTACCGGATCACGCAATTTCTTAATATTTCCAAAAAGGAGACTTCAACAACACAACCTGATCTATTTTCCATTGCTCAGCTTGTGAATGAGGTGATCGAATTTTTATATCCCAGCATTTTGGAAGTTAATGCTTCCATTACATGCAATATTGCCGAGGATGCCGTAATTTCGGGTTCTAAAGAAGAATTCCGTCAAGTTTTACTAAATATTATATTAAATGCTCTTGATGTGGTTGCAGGGATGCCTTCCCCATCCATTTACATTTCAGGCTCTGAATCGCCACCCGGCATTCTTACTTTAAATATATCGAATAATGGGCCGAAGATACCTGACGACGTCCTGCCGAATATTTTTGAGCCATTCATCACCACAAAAAAAAGAGGAACGGGATTGGGATTATTCGTCTGTAAAGAAATCGTTTTAAAGCATCAAGGAACATTATCCTGTCACTCTACCGATTTCCTAACGACCTTTTCCATACAATTAAAAACTAAATAATGGATAAATATCCTTTTTTCCTTAGGGTTTTAGTGTGAAATTTTTGACTGATTGACGTCCAGTTACTTATACTAATAGGAAGGTTCCACTACTGATCGAGGTGAATGATCCTATAGATTGAAAATAAAAACCAGATTTCATACAAGATAGCGAATTATTTTTCCATCTAACATTTTATATACTAATATCATTTCATTCATTATTGGTTTTGGGAGGTGACTGGGATAATTAAATCGTTCGGCACATCTGGCGATTCAATAAAGTCCCACACTAATTGGACATATTAAGTTTTTTATTTGTCATTATTTTAATTGCTTTAACAGCCTTTTTTGTAGCTTCGGAATTTTCGATCATAAGGGTTCGCAGCTCCAGGATCGATCAACTGATTGAAGAAGGAAACAAAAAAGCCATTTCGGTAAAGAAGGTTACATCCGATCTTGATGAATACCTATCCGCTACACAGCTAGGAATTACCGTTACTGCCCTTGGACTGGGGTGGCTAGGACAACCGACCGTCCTTAAATTGGTTGGGCCCTTATTCAATGCCTTGAATATCCCACAAGAAGTTACAAGCATTCTGACATTTGTCATTTCATTTTCCCTGATTACGTTCCTGAATGTGGTTGTAGGTGAATTGGCTCCAAAGACGGTTGCCATCCAAAAGGCTGAGCAAGTGACCTTGGCAATTGCCGGTCCGCTGATTTTTTTCCATAAGATAGCCTTTCCCTTCATCTGGGCCTTGAATCATTCTTCCCGATTCGTTGTCGGATTATTTGGCTTTAAGCCAGCATCCGAAAGCGAAATAGCCCATACTGAAGAAGAATTGCGTTTCATCCTGTCAGATAGCTATAAAAGCGGGGAGATTAACCAGTCGGAATTTAAATATGTAAATAACATCTTTGAATTCGATGATCGAGTTGCCAAGGAAATCATGGTTCCACGGACAGAAATCATGACCATATCCAAGGATGAAACGGTACAGGAATTCGTCGATGTGGCCAAATTGGAAAAATACACTAGATATCCTGTTGTCGAAGGTGATAAAGACCATGTCATCGGCCTAGTGAACTTAAAGGAAGTTTTCTCGGATCTTATCAAGAACCGGGAAATCCATATCAAAGCGATTGAAAATTACGCTCGTCCGATCATTCGGGTAATGGAAAATATACCAATTCACGATTTGCTGTTAAAAATGCAAAAAGAACGCATTCATATGGCTATTTTGATGGATGAATACGGCGGAACTTCCGGACTTGTCACAGTCGAGGATATCCTCGAGGAAATCGTTGGGGAAATTCGTGATGAATTCGATATCGATGAAGTTGCCTCAATCAGGAAAATTAAAGAAGGACATTATATTTTGGACTCTAAACTTCTTGTAAAGGAAGTGAATGATCTTCTTGGCATTCACTTGGAAGAAGATGATGTCGATACTATAGGCGGATGGGTCCTTACTGAAAACTATGATGTGAAGGTAGGGGATATCATGGAAAAAGACGGATTCTGCTTTAAAGTGATTGAAATGGAGGATCACGCCATCCGTTCCATCGAGGTCACAAAAAAGGTCGTACATCTTCCTCTTGAAGGTACCCAAGGTTAATGATCAAAAACAGCCACGTAAAAGGTTATTTTACGTGGCTGTTTTTTAACGATTTGTTCATTTATCGGGAAACCGTCCCATTTTTTTGACCGTTACGATTGGAGGTGTGCTCTTTTTTTTCCATAAGATATACAGCATGATGAGGATAAAGGAAAAACCAGCAGCAGGTATTAGATAAGGTTCAGTTATTTCCCGGATTTGCTGCCAATTCTCACCGAGGATCCTTCCTAAGGTCAGGAACAATATGGTCCAAGGTATGACAGCCGCAACCGTATAAAATATAAACTTCCATACTGACATCCTCGCAATTCCGGCAGGGATGGAAATGGCATGGCGAACAACCGGAATGAATCGAGCCGTAAAAACCACGCCCACGCCATACCGCTTAAACCACTCTTCAGCATGTACAATATGATTTTCTTTAATTAAAATATATTTCCCATATTTCAAGAGAAAGGGCCTTCCTCCATAATACCCCGCCCAATAGAGAAATAATTGTGCCATCGTCCCGCCTGCCACACCGGCAAGAACAGCTCCCCAAAAATTCATTTTCCCCAGGCCTACCACATAACCACCGTATCCAAGAACAAGCTCACTCGGTATGATTTCAACCATCAGCCCCAATAAAATCCCCATATAGCCCATTTCCGCAAACCAATTCAATATCGTCATAATAAGCTGTGATATCATGCTATCGGACTCCCCTTACCGCTAATTTCAAATTGTTTGTCCTTCTATCCTATTCAGCTCATAACGTTCTATTCGATTTTTCATATCCAGTTTCACAATGCACCACATTCAGGATTGCACAAAAAAAGACCAGCTGCTATGTACTCCGGTCTCTTTACATCAATATTCTTTTAGCTCCCCTTTTTGGGAAATTTGAGAAAAAACAGCGGCAGTGAGTAAGGATGAATCATTTTGTGAAACATTAGTGAAAATCTCCTGCCGTGATTTCGTTTTTTCAATATGAATCCCGAGATCTTTATACTTGTTGATTATTTGATTATTCATGCTTACCCTCCTTTTCTGCTGTACCGTTATCCTTTAACTTCCCATTTAACGAAGTAATAAAACCTGTTTAAACGATTCGATCCAAAAAACAATCAATTGACATGAATAGTTTGCAGTTGGTGTTCATGCACTTCGTCTTTTTCAACATGGACCTGGACCTTATAGGTTCCCGCTTCTTCGAAAGATACCTTATTTAGATATGTTCCATTCCCATCTTCTTCAGCCTTGGTGAAATGACTCTCTTCGCTGCCTTCCTTCCACACCTCGAAATTCACATCTGCATTTGTCAGCGGCTTCCCATTCAATTCAACCGTCGCTTCAAAGTTCGAACTCTTTCCTGCCTTTACAGGGTTACTTTGAAACCCGATAGATACATCCGTACTAGGGTGAACCGATGCATCTTCACTTTCATGTCCTGGAACGACAACTTCCTTTTCAGGCATTACATGAAGGCCTTTAGCCGTTACATGGGACACTACAATATATTTGCCTTGTTCCTCAAAAGTATGCATCACTTGATACATGCCACTTCCAGTATTCTTTGCTTCAAGCATTTCCCGTTTATCCTGTCCGGACTTTCTCACTTCAAACAGCACCTCATCAGCTTCATTCACCAATTGGCTTCCCTGTTTCACTGCCGTTTCAAGAATGACTTCTTTTCCAGGCTCCACTTTCCCTTTAATGACAATTGATGCATCCATCGATACTGGAACAGCACTGTTCACTTCCTTATCCTCTGGCATTTCAGACTCTTGACACCCTGCCAGCATAACTAACAACGCAGTACACATATAAATTTTTTTCATATGAACTTCCCTTTACTATTTATTAGACTAAAAATCTGTCCTCTTCATATTGCCCATCCTTTCCTTTTTTCAGATTTTTATACATAATTTCACATCAAATGGTTCGCATTACGGTGACTGAAGTCAGCATGCCTACCGCGATGATCGTTAAAAATGAATATAAAAAGATTGAAGTCCCCACAACGCTCAATCCGCAAAGCAGTACACACCCATCAATGAAAAAAATCAGCAGACCTACATTGAGTCCACTTTTCCTGGAAAGGATTTGTGCCAACATATCGGTTCCGCCTGTAGAGGTCCCATACCGAAGCATTAAACCGATTCCAAGTCCAATCAACCCTCCCCCGATTACCGCACTTACATAAATGGGGAGGTTCCATCCTGTGACAGCGTCGGAAAAAATATCGATGCATAAAGAGGAAAAAAGCAAGCCATGCAAGCTGTTCAGGAATAATTTTTTTTCAAAGTACCAAGCATATATATATAATGGAATGCTGCTCAAAATCACACCCAGTCCTGTCGGAAGTCCTATATAGTAATGAAAAATCAGCCCAATCCCTATCATGCCGCCATCCAATAAATGATAAGGTATCAGAAAAAAATTGATTCCCACACCTACAAGCATGCTGCCGGCAATGATCGCTGCCATCCGTTCCATGATTTTCATGGCTGCCACCCCCTTTAATTCTTGCATTTAAAACTTGTCTTGGTTTCTATAGAATATGTTTGTACCATCAAAAAAATAATGAAACTGAGCAATTTTTTATGAAACGGCCCTCATTTTTCTGAATATTCTATAATATGTTACAATAAAGTAGAGAAAACAGTCAAAAACAGCTATTTATTAGCTCAAACTGATCCTTTACAAGCAATTTACCGGATTTAAGGTGCCGTAAGCTGTTTGACTGAATGATTAACTCTTTCTATAATGAAAGTATTTAAATTAATTAGATTGAGGTGATTTGATGGGGCATTAAAGAATGTTCGTTGTGACGGACAGGCGCTGCTTTGCGTAACGGATATGTGTCCTTTTGGAAAATGGCTGCACTCCTTCAGACAGAAATTCTTCTATTTCCCGTCTACGCATCGCTAATCGGCATATACTATTATTCTCTTCATCACTAAAAGAAATGGGAGTTCAAGCGGCTGCACATCTATGGCCACAGAAGCAATCCCGAAAATATTCAGCACGGCAAAAAAAATATACTTGTATATTTTAAAAATGTAGGAGGTGTACTCCTTATTCGTCTCGAAGGCGAGTTAAGGGAGACTATTTGGACATAATAAACTTGGTTCTTATTGCCATTTTAATTGCTTTAACAGCATTTTTTGTAGCTACGGAGTTTGCGATTGTTAAAGTGAGAAGCACGAGGGTCGATCAATTAATTGAAGAAGGAACGAGGAATGCCATTTCAGCAAAGAAGGTCATCTCCAACCTGGATGAATACCTCTCAACTTGTCAGCTCGGAATTACCGTTACAGCCCTAGGGCTTGGATTCCTTGGGGAACCGACAGTTGAAAGCATTTTGCACCCACTCTTTAATCAATTGAATCTTCCAAATTCAGCTTCACATGCACTCTCGGTTGCAATTGCCTTTTCTTTCATTACGTTCATACATGTCGTTGTTGGAGAATTGGCACCGAAAACATTGGCGATTCAAAAAGCGGAGCAAGTAACATTATTGGTTTCGAAACCTTTAATTGCCTTTAACAAAGTCATGTATCCATTCATCTGGGTACTGAATGGCTCTGCAAGGACGCTTACAAGAATGCTAGGATTAAAAGCGGTTTCCGAACATGATTTGGCTCATACAGAAGAAGAGCTTCGAATCATTGTTTCCGAAAGCTACAAAAGTGGCGAAATTAACCAATCAGAGTTTAAATATGTGAATAAGATTTTTGAATTCGATGATCGGATCGCAAAAGAAATCATGGTTCCACGTACAGAAATTGCAACGGTATCCAAAGATGATACGATCCAGCAGTTTTTCACCGTAATGGCGGAAGAGAATTTTACGCGATATCCTGTCATTGATGGTGATAAGGATCATGTTATCGGAATGGTCAATATCAAAGAGCTATTCACTGAAATGATAGACAGAAACAATCAGGCAGCGTCAACGATCGACCGATATGTCCGTCCGATCATCCGTGTCATTGACAGTATTCCGATTCACGATTTACTTTTAAAAATGCAAAAGGAACGGATCCACATGGCCATCCTCATGGATGAATACGGCGGTACCTCAGGTTTGGTTACCGTTGAAGATATCCTTGAAGAAATCGTTGGCGATATCCGCGATGAATTCGACCTGGATGAAGTTCCCGATGTCCGCAAATTAAAAGAAGATCACTACATCATCGATGCCAAGGTATTAGTAAGTGAAGTGAATGATTTACTCGGATTGGATATCAATGATGAAGATATTGATACGATGGGCGGATGGATCCTTACAGAGGATTATGAGGCCAAACAAGGTGATATCCTGACTTATGGTCCCTATAACTTCAGGATAAAGGAAATGGAAGATCACCATATTCGTTATATTGAAATATATAAACAGGCAAAAGTCGTAAGCGAAGTGAAAGAATTCCCGATCATATCACAAACCGAAATCGTTTCATGATAATAACCCCCGTTCCTAATACAATAGGAGCGGGGGTTATTTTTTTTTCAACTGGTACATGAAATAAAATAAATACATATTATATAAAACCTGCTTCATTTAACATTGGATGATTACATGAAGTATAGTTCTACCTTTATTGTTTCATACTGTTAAAAAAGCGATACTTTTTGAAGGAGTGAAGAATCATGAAACTCATAACCATTTGCCAGCACTGCAAAGGGAAAGGGAAAACCCGTTATCTTCAATTCTTTTCCCGGGACTGCAATCATTGCAACGGTCAAGGTAAAGCGGTAAAAGATATGTCAAATTTAAGAAATCAGGCCAAAAACATCTAATAATCTTTCATATTTTGAAGTTGGTTTTAATGACACCTGCCCTCTTTAGCGTATCATAAACAATCAGTATCGAAGGTCCAAGGAAAAGCCCAAGGAAACCAAGCATCTTAAACCCTAAATAAAGACTGACCAACGATGCCAATGGGCTCAACCCCATATTTGCTGAATAGATTTTTGGTTCGATGGTCCTTCTTATGATGGTAATGACCAGGAATAGAATGATGAGGCCAACACCAAGATGATGATTTCCTTGAGCCCAAACGATCGCTGCCCAAGGAACCAGCACAGATCCCGTCCCCAAGATAGGAAGAATATCCACCACCACTATTAACAGTGCCAATGGAATCATATACTTCACATTTAACAACCATAGTCCTCCATAAGCCATGATGAACGTTATTAAACTCAACAGGATTTGTGCCTTTATGAAGCCTACGGCTGCCATACTTAAATCTTGATAAACTAGCGAAATTTTTTGATAGGTGGATGTCTTTAAATAAAGGACTGCCTTTTTTCTTAATTTAGGCAATTCAAGACTGAATAAGAATAAAGCGATTAAGTAAATTAAAAAGTCAATGAAAAGTCCAGGAATGAGTGTCACGAACTGGACCATATCCTGAACAAAGCCCTCTGTGAACCCCTCCAGAGCCATGACTCCCTTTTCCATCGTCTGTTCTACCGATTGAATGAGATTTGTCGGCAAAGTTTGCGAATACCGTTCCCATTGCCTAATGACTGGCAATATAGCCGTCAAATACACTTCACGTATGAAACCGGGAAATTCTTCCGAATAGACAATGACCTTCTTGATTAATACCGAAAAAGAATAATAAGTGATGCTCATAAGCCCGCCTACATATAAAACAAATGAAATTAACACTGCCCAAAAACGATGCAGCCTTGCCGTTTCACCAATCATGCGGACCAATCCATCCAAAAGAATGGCGGTGAGCAGCGCTAAAATCAACGCCCATGAATACGGAATGACGATTAATATGACTAGAAGGAGTATTCCCCTCCAAAACCAGCGAAAAAAGACGGCGACATTCACTGAACAAACCCTCCTTGCACCTTCCTGTTCTCCTTATATTTATGAAACGGGGACACATATATTTCGCTTATACGTTTTATTTTCTCAATAAGGGGAAAAAGAGATACAAAGAGATGGAGGGATTCACATTGGATAATAAAGATAAAGAAAAGTATCTTGAGGAGCGTAATGATAAATCCAAGGCCTTCAAGAAAAATCAGGAGAAACAGCTGGAACGTGATCAAGTGGTCATGCCCATTGATGATTTACCAATTGATGAAATTAAATATGAACATCAAGAAGAACGAAATAAAAAAGAAACAAAACACCGCTCCACCAGCGAAAAGTTTTAAACAAAAACCAGCCACTTTTTAGAGGCTGGTTTTTGTTTGCAGGATATACTGCATTCAGCGCGTTTTATACTTTTACCAATTTCGTCGGCACTTATGGACCATTTCAAAGAGTAATATATTCTTCCCATCATATATTACAAGCAGTAGACTAAAAGGGATCCGGAAAGTGTATCTATCTTTAATTGATGTACCGGCAGCACCTTCAACCTCTCAGGTATGGTTTCTAACTAAATCTTATAACAAAGTTGATTGGAGCGGGTGTTCGACTCCTGCGGGAAAAGCGCCTCCAAGGGAGACCCTGCAGGTGCAAGCCGAGGAGGCTCCCCGGACCGCCCGCGGAAAGCGAGTGCCTGGAACGGAAATAAACGCCCAAATGGACAAACCACAAAAAAACTGTAGGTAAACATGAATTCTCGACTTTGTCTCCAGGCTGAAATATATTCCATCATGATTGATGCTCTTCTTGTGATTGTGCAGATGCTTCCCCCTTTGTTGTTTGAGATTTGGGAAGACTGAGCTTTCCCTCAATTCATTCATATTGCCAGAATTTTACCCTTCCCCGCTTTGCTTCCAAAAATAAACATTGACTGAAATAAATGATTCTTTACAATAGACTTTTAAGAATTAAAGAATATAATGGACTGGTCGACCATTATAAAGGAGAATCATATGACGAACCCTACTCAATTATTTCATCAATATTTACAAGTATCGAGATCATTAGTCAGCAAAATGAATGAACAAATTACAGCCCTTGAAATTTACCATAATCAGTGGACAATCCTGAATTACTTAAAGAACTGTGGCTATTCCACAATCCCCGATATTTGCAGTTACCTGGATGTAGACAGTGTGATCATCACACGTTCGGTCAACAGCATGGAACAGAATAATATGATTAAACAAGTTCCTGGTAAAGATGAACAGGAAAAACGAATCGAACTGACCCCCCGGGGCAAAGAGGTACATACAAAATGTCTTAAGATTGCAGAAAAAATCGAAGGAAAGGCCTTGGAAGGCATTACTGAAGAAGAACAGGAAGTATTTTTCCAGACGGTCCTTAAAATCCTCAATAATATAAGAAACTAAAATGGGTAGCTTGTATCATTTTAGAATAAGTGTGAAGCAAGGAGTTTCCTTACTTTCACACCAAGCTATAGCCATGCCTTTTTTAAAAGCCGGATTCCAGCTTCGATTTCCCTTTCGGTTAAACCACCGTACCCAATCAAAATAGTCGGATCTTTCACTTTCTTTGAATGATAAACCGATGTTGGGTGGACTTTAACCCCTACACTGGCAGCCCTTTGGATGAGCTCTGCCTCACTGCTGCCGTTTTTTACGTTTAAAAGAACGTGCAATCCTGACTTTTCACCGATTATGGTTACACGATCATGGAAGCTCGCTTCCATTGCGTTCAGCAGCACCTTATTCTTTTTACGATAAATCGTTCGCATTTTATTCAGATGGCGTTCCCAATGTCCATTTTTCATAAAAAGACAGAGCGTTTCCTGAATCAGTCTGGAAACGGTCTGTTTATATCCGATTAACTTCTGCTGAAATCGGCAAGACAACTCCATGGGTAACACCATAAATCCCACCCTGATCGATGGGATGAACGACTTTGAAAACGTGCCTAGGTAGACGACCCTTCCATTTGTGTCCAACCCCTGCAACGACGGAATCGGTTTGCCTGCATGTCGGAATTCCCCGTCATAATCATCCTCAATAATATAACCTTTTTTTTCCACCGCCCAATTCAATAATTCCACCCGTCTAGTTATCGGCATGATCATACCGGAAGGAAATTGATGGGAAGGTGTGACATAGGCTACATCCGCTGTACTCTCTTTCAATGAGTCCAAACTCATTCCACTTTCATCCAAAGGTATGAATTCCGTCACCGCCCCCTCCAGCCTCAGTACCTCCCTTACCCGATGAAAGCCAGGATCTTCTAACCCAAATACCCGCTCATTTCCAAGTAGTAACCGCAGAAGATGGATGAAATACTGGGTACCTGCCCCAATGATGATTTGATCAGCCCCGCAGCGAACTCCTCTTGATTGGAATAGATAGGATGAAATCTCAGCCCTAAGCCCCCATTCCCCTTGTGGATCACCGCTCATGAACATTTCCCTTTCCTGTAGATACAACGTATTATTCAAGCACTTTTTCCATACGGCATGCGGGAAAGAATCCACGTCCACCCGGCCATGATTGTAATCTATCTCATTTCTTTCATTCAGAGGGTCCATTATCCCTTCTGTTACAGGCAATGGCTCATTCAAAGCTGAAATCGGTTCTAAATCGGCTACGTAGTACCCTTTCCTTAATTGACTT
Organism: Peribacillus sp. SRI_006; assembly: GCF_057586375.1. Classification (NCBI taxonomy): domain Bacteria; kingdom Bacillati; phylum Bacillota; class Bacilli; order Caryophanales; family Bacillaceae; genus Peribacillus; species Peribacillus sp. SRI_006. The sequence goes on from NZ_JBYCZT010000008.1 coordinate 88,714, forward strand.
TCCACATATCCTTCTGCCATCAACTGCTGATAAGCCGTATCAACTGTATTCAGGCCTATCCCTAAATGCAAGGCCAGTTTTCGTTTAGAAGGCAGTTTCATTCCGGCCTTTATTTGTCCATTCTGGATTTCCTTTATAAAGTATTTATACAATTGCACATATAAAGCTTCTTTGTTCGTTTTATCTAGGGTTAAAGTGATTTCAAACATTTGGTCCTCCTTCAAACTGGTTCCATAAATTATATCAGCATTGGTCCTTATTGCAGAACCAGAATATTTTTATAATGAAGATATCAATCAAGAGGAGGAAACTATGGAGCATTTCGAATTATACGGTAAACACGTGATACTCACCCCGATGATGGAACATCATATCGAACCGCTTTACGCCGCTTCCCTGCCATCTGAAATATGGAAATGGAGTGCAACAAAGATTTTGTCATATGAAGAGGCGATCTCCTATGTAAAGGAAGGCATTCGGGCAAGGGAACAGGAACTTCATCATCCATTTGTCGTTATCGATCGGACAGATGATTCGGTAGTTGGCAGCACGAGCTTAAGAAATATTCACTTTCATAATCAATCGCTGGAAATCGGCGCGACTTGGTATCATCCCGACAAATGGCGAACAGCCATTAACACTGAATGTAAGTACTTGTTATTGCAGCATGCTTTTGAAAAGTGGCAAATGAAACGGGTTGAATTCAGGACGGACGAATGCAACAAAAGATCACGTGCCGCAATAACCAGGCTCGGCGCCCTTGAAGAAGGGATTTTGAGGATGGAGAAAAAGCTGCAAGATGGGAGGATCAGGAATACGGTGGTCTATAGTATTCTCGAGCATGAATGGCCCAGTGTGAAAAGGAATTTGGAAGCTTTTTTAGAAAGGTGAAAATGAAAAAAAGAGTGCCATTGTTTTGCACTCTTTTCTCTTGCTGCTATTTTTCATGTGAGTCTTTACGAATTTCCGATAAAGAATCCTTTTGCCTTTTCGTTGATCGAATGAATATGAAAACACCTATCGCAAATAAAAATGGCATTAGTAAAGCAAAAAGAAGATAAATCATATCACCAAAGAACAAGTTCATACCCCCTAAGCAATTCGACGCACACTTTTGTCTGTAAAGCTTTTCCGTCAGACTTGAATGATCCCTGCTTAGTCCAAGCTTTGTGACAAGCGAATCATATCCTGGCACTGAATCCCATTTTCATAAATGGCCTCGGAATAGTTTCTAGTAAAAAAATCCCGATCGACCCCAGTTATTCTAAAACCGCATTTTTGGTAAAGGGCAAGCTGCCCTATCCCCGAATTGCCCGTTCCGATTTCAATCATTTTATATCCCTGTTCCCTTGCATGGCCTATCGCATGTTCAATCAATTGCCTGCCGATTCCTCTTCCATGATACTGTTCATCGACCGCGATGTTCATTATCTCTATCAGTTCCGGGGCTTTTTGCAGTAAAACACAAACGCCGATCATCCGGTTATCACCCATGGCAACAAAGCACGTTCCGCTTCCCAAATATTCCTCGACCAATTTCCTTGAAGGATCTGCCAAAAGCAATAAATGCATCGGGGGTGGCTCATCCAAGAATAATTCCCTTATCTCCATCAGCATCCAAACCCTCCTCAGTTTAATTCATCCACAAGCAGTTCAACCAATTCCGATGCAGGAAGTTCCCTGCTCAACTTATAACCCTGTCCTGCCCACAAAGCCATCAATTCAGGATTGTTCTTTTGTCCGGCTGCTTTTCGCATTTGTTTGGTCATGTGATGGACATAAGGATAGGCGACCGGTGCAACGCTATCATATTCCGTTAAAAAGTGATTCACCAACCCACGTGCCCTTCGGCCGCTGAAGGCTCGGGTAACAGCAGTCTTAGTAAATCGGGGATTTCCCAGCGCCGCCTTATGGACCGGACTAGCCCCGCTTTCGGGACAGCGAAGGAAAGCGGTACCCAATTGCGCCGCTGTTGCTCCCGCTTCGAGCACGGCTGCGATATCCTTTCCATGCATCAGTCCGCCCGCGGCAATGATCGGTAAGTCCAGCTCAGCCCCTATCATCCGAATCAATACTAAAAGGCCGTAATCATCTTCTGTGCGATTATCAAAGCTGGCCCGGTGCCCCCCTGCTTCAAACCCCTGTACACATAGAACGTCCGCGCCTGCCCCCGCCGCCTTTTTTGCTTCCTGAAGGTTGGTTACTGTCACTGCTATAAGGGAACCGACATCTTGGAGCTCCCTTATTACACCTTCCGTTGGACATCCAAACGTAAAACTGACGACCGCGACCCCAGCCTCCTTCAATACATCTAGTTTATTTCCCCAATCATCGTCATCACTATCGGCTTTTCCAATCTCAACCCCGACGCTCTCGGCCTCTTTTTCGATCTTTTCACGATAGCCAGATAATATATTTTCATCCGCCGGCTCGTTGCCTGGCACAAATACATTCACGCCAAAAGGGCGTTCAGTCAACTGACGGGTCTGCCCTATCTCGTCCTTCATCTCTTCCGCAGTCTTATAGCCAGCTGCGAGAAAGCCCAATCCTCCTGCATTGGATACTGAAGCCGCAAGCTTTGGAGTGGAAGCTCCTCCTGCCATCGGTGCCTGAATGATTGGATATCTCATTAACTCTTTCAACATTCGATACAACTCCTCTTGATTTTTCTTCATGCCCTTATCATTTTTACGTTTTCTTGGTATAATGATTATCTGTAAGAGAAAAGTGTCTAAATGATCACCCTTTATATCTTGCAAATATAAAACATAGGTGGTAAATAAAAAATGGAAACAAAACCATATAGAGTATTACTTTATTATTTGTATGTACCTATCGAGAATCACGAAGTATTCGCAGCCGAGCATCTTGCGGCATGTAAAGCCCTTGAATTGAAAGGCCGTATCTTGGTGGCTTCAGAAGGTATCAACGGAACGGTTTCAGGTACGATCGAACAAACCGACAAATATATGGACATGATGAAAAGCGATCCCCGCTTTGCCGATATCGTGTTTAAAATAGATGAAGCTGAAGGCCATGCTTTCAAAAAAATGCATGTTCGTCCACGCAATGAACTTGTAACGCTTCGCTTGGAAGACGACATCAACCCGAACAAGACGACAGGCAAATACTTGAGCCCGAAGGAATTCTTCGAGCAAATGCAAGATGAAAACACCATCGTCCTTGATGCCAGAAATGACTATGAATTTGATTTAGGACATTTCAGGGGTGCAATCAAGCCAGAAATCACGAATTTCCGTGAACTTCCGGAATGGGTACGGGAAAATAAAGAAATGTTCGAAGGCAAAAAAATCCTAACGTATTGCACTGGCGGTATCCGCTGTGAGAAATTCTCCGGCTGGCTTGTCGAAGAAGGCTTTGAAGATGTAAGCCAGCTGCACGGCGGCATCGCAACATACGGGAAGGATCCCGAGGTCCAAGGTGAGCTATGGGATGGCCAAATGTATGTTTTCGATGAAAGGATTGCCGTACCTATCAATCAAAAGGAACATGTAATCGTCGGACGCGATATTTATTCCGGCGAACCTTGTGAACGCTATGTCAATTGCGCTAATCCTGAATGCAACAAGAAAATCCTTTGCAGCGAAGAGAATGAACACAAACATATGCGCAGCTGTACCCATGAATGCCGAGTGCATCCGCGTAATCGCTATGTAGTCGAGCATAACCTTTCTGAAGAAGAAGTGGCTGAGAGATTACAGCTAATCGAAGATTCCATTACGGCAAAATGATTTTAGCAAACCCGAATCAGTGGACATGATCCCTGTTCGGGTTTTTTTATCGATTAAACCAAATCTTATTTTTCTATATTAAACTTATGCCTTGGACTTCATTCCACTGTAAGAATTAACTTTGATCTTTAATGCCATCTGCTTTTATTGCAATATTACTTCCATTCTTACTTCTATATTACAATAGAAAAAACCTTCTTAATACGTAAAAAGAATGGTTTCTGCTTTTAGATTTTAGCGGTCATCAGTCTTACCTGCATGAAAAGAGCGATTCCTTTTTAGGGGAATCGCTCTTCATTCATGTTATTTTGCATCTGCACTTACAACAATCCCGCAAGCTTGTCTATCGCCTGCATCACCAGTTTTCAAAGTATCTGCATCCGGTCCTTTTTCTCCATTGGCTTCATAGCGGTCAGGAATATTGGCAAAGTTGTCTGGGTTAGCATGAACGATTACAGCCAGCTCTTCTTTCTTCAGTTGGTCTATTGTCATGTTATCCAATGTTGCCGTATATTTTGCTGTCCCATCTTCTTTTACATATAAAGGGGGCATATCACCTGCGTGTTTAGAATGCGTTTCATCAGTTGGGTTGAAGTGTCCTCCCGCTGTAGTGAAAGGGCCATCCTTGGCATCCGGCTCACATGCTGCGTTCTCGTGCACATGGAATCCATGGTAGCCTGGCTCAAGACCTTCCAAAGCGGTCTCGATCACTACAGAATTCTCTTCAGCGGTAAAGTTCACCGTTCCAAGTGTTTTACCTTCTACATCTTTAACTTCCGCTTTCACCTGCGGATCAACCTCTGTATCTGTTCCTTGTCCCGCTGTAGTCATGTCCTCGGCATTATTATCGGCCTGATTTGAATCATCCGCTGAATTGCATCCATACAGTAAAAAGGCAGCACACATAGGCAGTATAAGCTTTTGTTTATAGTTCATGATAACTTCCCTCCACTCTCTTATATGTATCTTCCTCTTATTACTTTCCACTATTATGGAAGAATAAACAGATAGCGGCATAAATAGGAAAATAGATTACACCAATGAGAGTGAACACCTTACTAAATTCACAGACAAGGATATTACACTATAGCTTAATGGGCTCACATTTTTACAAAGTGATGACCCCGAAAGTAATGGCTGCGATCGTCATGATGATGGTTGTCCCAAACGCCCATTTAAACAGGAATTTTTGATGATCCCCAAAATCCACGCCTACAAGGCCAATCAATATGAATGTTGCAGGCACCAATGGCGATAAGGGGAACCCTGCGGTCGAATGACCTAATAATGCCGCCCTTCCGATTTCTACAGGGGCAATGCCGAAGTTCGATGCCGTTTCACTTATAATTGGCAGAATGCCAAAATAATAGGCATCAGGTGAGAAAATGAACCCCATCGGTATGCTCGTCAGCGCTACCACCAGTGGCAAATGTGCCCCGAGCCACTCCGGAATGACAGTTACGATTGAAGCAGCCATCGAGTCCATCATCTTTGTTTCCGTGAATACACCCGTAAAAATCCCAGCTGCGAAAATGAGTGTACAAATCATCACGAAACTATTGGCATGACTTAAAATCCTTTCCTGCTGTTCTTTTGGGTTCGGAAAGTTAACGAATAGTGCAATCGCAAAAGCGGAGGCAAATAAGATTTGGATCGGCAGCACTTCCATCACCAGCAATACCATCAGTAAAATCGTCAAGAACCAATTAAACCAAAAAAGCCTGGATGTTCCTTGAGGTGCGGTTTCAACAGCTGCAGCCTGTTCGCCCATACCAGGTTGGATGTTCGTCTCCAAGGAGCCGACTCCCAATCTCTCCCTTTCCTTTTTGCCAAGTACATATGCCGAAAAAAGCGTCCATAAAAGACCGCAAACCATGACCGGAATAAGAGGAATGAATAACTCCGAAACTTCAACCTGAAGGCTCGCGGCCGCCCTGACCAAAGGACCGCCCCATGGAATCATGTTCATGACGCCAGCGGCCAAACCAACGACACAGGCCAATACGAGCCTGTTCATCCCTAATTTGATATAAAGCGGCAGCATGGCCGAAACAGTGATCATGAATGTAGAAGAACCGTCTCCGTCCAAACCTACCAATATGGTTATAATGGCGGTTGCCATGACAACCTTTAGCGGATCTCCTTTTACAAAACTCAGTATTTTAGCGATCATGGGCTCGAATAAACCAACGTCAATCATTAAACCAAAATACAGAATAGCAAAAACGATCATGACTGCTGTCGGTGTCACCTTTAAAATACCCGCAACCATCATATCTCCCATTTCCGAGGCAAACCCACCAATCAGACCAAAAGCTATTGCCGTGAAGATAAAAGCGACAACCACTGATAACCGCTTCGTGATGACCAAGACCAGAAACGTTAAAATCATACAAAACCCTAAAATCGTCAACATGTTTAAAACTCCTTTAATTGGAAAATTGAATACCTTTTGTTTATTTAATTTTTCTGAAAAATCAGTATTTTCACATTATACCATTTGCCCATTCATTAAAAAACCTGTTAAACAAATTCGTTTAATAAATTAATTAATTTCTGTATACTATTATTTAGGAACCCGAAGTTTTTTTGGAGGAAAGAAGTGTTGTATGTAAAATGAACGCTCATAAAATAGCTAAACGGAACCTTTTCATCATGTGGTTCGCCAATTTCTTCATAGGCGGGAGCATGACGATGGTTCTCCCATTCATATCCTTATACATTGGTACATTCGGAGATTATTCGACTCAATATATCCAGCATTGGTCCGGATGGACTTTTGGAATCACTTTCGTGACAGCCTTTTTATTTTCCCCCATTTGGGGACGGATTGGTGACCGGTATGGCAGAAAGAAAATCTTGATTGCCTGCGCGTTTGGGATGGGCCTGTCCATCTTCCTGATGGGATTCGTCGAAAATGTTTGGCAGCTATTCGTCCTAAGGATGTTCACAGGAATATTCACTGGCTTCATTTCCATGTCCCAGGCCTTCATATCAACGCAAACACCAAAAGAAATTGCCGGACGTGTACTGGGAACCTTACAAACGGGAAATATAACCGGTTCCCTTTTCGGACCATTGCTTGGCGGCGTCCTTGCAGACACACTCGGCTATTCAACCGCCTTTAAATTCACCTCCATCACCATTTTTATCTCTGGTCTTCTTGTTTTTGCAACCAAGGAGTACCGAATGGAGCGGCAGAAGGGAACGAAGTCGAGCTATACAAGCAGGGAGGTTCTCTCACATATCTTAAGGAATCCCATCCTGGTGAATGTCATGCTCATCTCCACGCTTGTCCAAGTTGCCCACTTCAGCATCCAGCCCATTCTTTCATTATACGTTGGTGAGCTGCATGGAACTTCCAATCTTGGTTTTTATTCAGGAATCGCCTTTTCTGCAGCAGGCCTGGGGAATTTATTGATGGCGCGTCACTGGGGCAAGATAGGTGATCGGCATGGACATGTGAAGATACTTGTGCTGCTTCTTTTTCTGACAGCTCTTGTCTACTTGCCCGGTGCCTTCATCAATCATTTTTGGCAGCTTGTCTTTGTACGTTTCATACTAGGCATGGCAATAGGCGGCATCATCCCTGTAAGGATTGCCTACATTCGCCAAGAAGCGCCTGTCGCAATGCAGGGGGAAGTGCTTGGGTACAATACTAGCCTGCGCTTTTTAGGCAATATCATCGGACCCGCAATGGGCGGAATGGTTGCTGGTTTCTACGGATTCTCTGCCGTCTTCATCACGACCAGCACGTTACTCCTCATAGCCGGACTTGTCCTCTATTTCGCGATGCACCGCAATCCGGAGTTGGCCAGATCACATTAATCACATTTTTGGCAAGGAAGCCTGCTTCCATCTTTAAGCAGGCTTTTCCTGTTTAATGCTCATACAGCTGTAGTGCTCGATACTTCTGGAGCTTTTTTATATGGGGAATGATCGAAGAGAAATCAAGGAAAAGAGATTTGAAGGGGTCAAGTTCATGCCTATCCGTATAGTCCACCAACCCTTATGACACACCCACAAACTGGTAAGTATTTTTCCAGCACTTCATAACACATCGAACTTTATGTTAAGATTAATTCAGGCAAATTTTATGAAAGTAAAAGACGCAAAGCCACGGGCCTAAACCAACAACTTAGTTGTCACGGCAGCCGGGTTGCCAAGATTTTTCTTGAATGGATCACTTTATAATTAATTTTCTTGCCCCTTTTTAATTTGCCTAAAATTAAAACAAGGAGGGTTATATATGTTCTTTCCAACCATTTATTCAGCTACTACGGATGAGAGACACATAGTTAAAGATAAAAATACTTGTGCATGCGGCACAAGATATAATGCATTCGCAATGTTATCCAGAAGCGACCTTCGAAAGATCAGGTTCAAGCATTATAAAGAAGTAACATGTCCTTTATGTAAATCCAGTATCATTGATGAGGAATAGCCTCTTAACACAAGGACGGTTCATACTCCCAAACTTTGATAGAGCTGGCTTTTCATCCTCACCACTTCCATATATGGTAAAACGGGAAAATATCATTCCGGTAAAAAAACTCTCTTACTTCCTGCCCACATATTGACACAGTTAGAGCACGATCTTTTTTTCATTATATGAATGGTAAAGGTACGGTCACCCTATAGGGCTCGATAAGATATAAATCAAGTAAGCGTAGAATGTCATGAATCGGTTCCAATCGGTGGCGTAAAGCTAGCAGGAAAGGGATATCCATGTTTTTGATTTTTAATTATGAAATAGATCTCTACCGTTTTACTCCACTCCCCCTTAGCGGGAATTTCACAAAATCCTATAGGGGCCCCTTACGTCAAAAATGGCCAAGCCATTAACGGAAATCCCATTCGACTGACTTTATTACAAGCTTTACCTGTATGCATTCGCCTACCTCGATATAATTGACTTCCCTCACATGATAGCTCAATCACCTTTTATACCAATTATTCTCTCTTAAAGCATTTTCCTTCGTAAGATAAGAAATGAATAGCCCTCGATTTGTCGTTTATATTATCCATATAGATAGAATAAAGGACTCATGCTATAATTTAGTGCGTTAAAAAAGAAATGAACACACATATATAAAAGAAGGAGTGTTTCTTTGAATACATCTGCTTACAAAAAGGAATGGTTCGGCAACGTTAGAGAAGATGTTCTTTCGGGTATTGTCGTTGCCTTGGCATTGATTCCAGAGGCGATTGCCTTTTCGGTCATTGCTGGCGTTGACCCAATGGTTGGTCTATATGCCTCATTCTGCATTGCCATCGTCATCTCCTTTGTCGGCGGAAGGCCGGGAATGATATCGGCTGCCACTGGCGCAATGGCACTCGTCATGGTCGACCTTGTTAAAGATCATGGCTTGAACTATTTACTTGCTGCAACCATATTGACTGGTTTGCTGCAAATTTTACTAGGGGTTTTAAAAATCGGGAAATTAATGAAGTTCATTCCGAAGCCAGTCATGACTGGTTTTGTGAATTCTTTAGCCATCTTGATTTTCACGGCACAGCTCACCCATTTCGTGGGCGAAACATGGATCATGTATGTCATGACAGCCGTTTCATTAGCTATCATTTATCTTTTTCCGCTGATCACGAAAGTCATACCTTCACCACTTGTCGCCATCATATTCATGACGATCGTTGCAGTTACCACGGGGGCTACGGTGCGGACGGTTGGGGATATGGGGCAATTGACCGAAGCGCTTCCGATGTTCATGCTTCCAGACATCCCTTTGACCTTCGAAACTTTGGCGATCATTTTCCCTTATTCCATTGCCCTTGCGTTTGTTGGACTGCTTGAATCGTTATTGACGGCTCAAATTGTCGATGAGATGACTGACACGGACAGTAATAAGAATAAGGAAGCCAAAGGCCAGGGGATTGCGAATATCGTCGCCGGATGTTTTGGCGGCATGGCAGGATGTGCGATGATCGGCCAATCCGGTATCAACATTAAATCTGGTGGAAGGGGCCGGCTCTCGACATTTGTAGCGGGCGCATTCCTTATGGTATTAATCGTGGTATTGAATGATGTCCTTATCAAAATACCGATGGCTGCACTTGTCGCAGTCATGATCATGGTTTCAATCGGGACATTTGACTGGTCTTCCCTAAAGAGGCTCACTAGAGCTCCTAAGTCGGATGCAACCGTGATGATCGTGACGGTCCTCATTGTCCTTTATACACATGACTTATCAAAAGGCGTATTTGCCGGAGTGCTTTTGAGCATGATTTTCTTCTCGGCTAAAATTTCTAAAGTGGCAGTAGAGAAAACGGCAGACATCCAGGCTAAGAAAATCACTTATCGTATCAGCGGACAAATATTTTTCGCTTCTGTCCAGGACTTTGTTTCAAAGTTCGACTTCAAGGAAAAAGCCGATGCAATCGTCATCGACTTCTCCCATTCCAAGATCTGGGATGCTTCAGCAGTCGGTGCTGTCGATACGGTTATTCTTAAATATCAGCTCTTGGGAATACCTGTCCAAGTCCAAGGACTCGATGAAGAAAGTTCGACATTGCTTGAAAAACTCGCCACCTCAGAAAGTAAAATATCTTAAAGAAGTAAAATTCTGCTGAATAGAAACTTTTCAAACCGACAAAATAGATAACATGAATCATTTCCTTTTGAAAGGAGCGAAAAGCATGACACCCGAGCAGGATTATACGGCAGCAAATCTGTCACCGGATTTATTGAATGAACTGAAAAGCTTTGAAAGCAAACTTGGCGAGGAAGCCAATAAAGAATTGATTGTCATCGCCTATGAAAAAGAAAAGGAATCTTTAAATTAAGAAAAAAGACTCAAACACCCTTAATGGATGGTTGAGTCTTTTTTTGAATGTACAAAAAAAGGCTGCCCAAGTTTTAATGAGCAACCCTTTTCCTGAATTATTTGCTGAATACGTCGGTTAAGACCGGAACGATTTGTTTTTTACGCGATACAACGCCTTCCAAGACGGCGATGTTATTGTTTAATGAAACGTCATATGCCTTTTCAACCGCATATGCCGCTTTACCAAGGGCCAAGGCAACGGAATCATTAGTCAGGATATCCGTAACGACGAATAGGAACAAGTCCAATTCCTTCACTGCGATGACCGCTTCAATCGCTGCTTCCAATTCTGCTTGCTTAGCAAGGACTTCGTTCGGATCAACGGCATTGACCTGTGCTATTTCCACTTTAGCCATTCCCATGGAGAATTCCTTGGCATCAAGAGTGATGAGCTGGGCAATCGTTTTGTCGCTTAAGTCAGCTCCCGCTTTCAACATTTCCAAGCCATATTTTTCAGCGTCGACTCCAGCAATGGCAGCGAGTTCCATTGCTGCTGCAACGTCCTGCTCCGTGCAAGTCGGCGATTTGAACAATAAAGAATCGGAAATGATGGCAGACAGCATAAGACCTGCGATTGCTTTAGGGACTTCAATGCCGTTTTCTTTATAAATTTTATTTAAGATGGTTGCCGTACAGCCAACTGGTTCTGCACGGTAATATAATGGATCGCTTGTTTCAAAGTTAGCGATACGGTGATGGTCGATAACTTCCAACACACGGACTTGGTCAATATCTTCAGCACTTTGCTGGCGTTCGTTATGATCGACCAGGATTACGCCATCAGCTTCCCCTGCAACTTTTTCCACAAGACGGGGAGCATCGAATTTGAATTGGTCCAATGCATATTGAGTTTCACCATTCACTTCACCCAGACGAACTGGTTCAGCGTTGATACCTAGCTGTTTTTTAAGATCTGCATAAGCGATTGCTGAACAGATTGTGTCTGTATCCGGGTTTTTATGTCCAAAAACTAATACTTTTTCCAAGATTTTATCCCCTTTTTCATAAATATTTTTCCGCGAATCCCCTCAGTGCAATAACGGAGAGCCACCTTTACTAGACACTTTATTTTAACACAAAATCCCGTAAAATCAGCGCTTGATTTATCCATTCCCCCATAAAATCTTTCATTCCCCCACCCTCTTCCATCACTTTGTCAATAGATAAGGGTTGGTTTTTTTCAAATATATTAGTTGAATTATCATCGTATATGGCTTACGATAATATAAGCAGAAATACTAGATATTGATTACATAAACAATTCCAATAACTATATATAGAATTTTTATAATCCAAGGTGCCAGTGATGGCTGAAAAGGGAATCCGGTGTAAACCCGGAACTGTCCCCGCAACTGTAAATGTGACGAAATGAGAAAACCACTGTATAGCTCTCTATACGGGAAGGACTCAAAGTAGGATGATCATGAGTCAGGAGACCTGCCTTGAATTTTTCACGTTTCTTATTCTTCGGGGATTGAGATGATGAAACGATAGTATAACGGCTATTTTTTCATGCCTCTTTTATTCTATCGTTTGATCCGCTCAATTCTTTGGGCGGTTTTTTTATTTTAGCGGAAGTTAACAAGGAGGATTATTAATGACTCAAACATATAACTCTACCATAAGTGAAAATGACACAGAAGCGAAATCCATCCAGCTTGAGATGTTATCGAAGGAATTCGAAGGCCGTCTCGATATGGAAAAGTTCAAAAAGCGTTTTACAAAATGGCTTGATCGCAAAAGTGACTCAACCGAAGAACAGGCTTCAAAAAAACTGATTCAGCTCGCTCTTGAAGGCGTGGATATCGATGCCCCGGATTGGACTTTCGTTGCTGCAGCAGAACTGTTGAATACAATGTATAGGGATGCACAAGCCAATCGAGGTTATGAAGGCAAGAGTTATGGCCCATTCTATGAGCTGATCACAGAACTCTCCCAGCTATCGGAAGGTCAGCGTTATCCCATTTATAAACCAGAACTGCTATCTTCATATACAAAAGCGGAAATTGAGGAATTGGGATCGGTGATCGACCCGGAAAAAGATAAATTATTCTCTTACATAGGCATCTACTTATTGAATGACCGTTATCTGGCCCGCCCAAAAAAGGACAAGGTCTTCGAACTGCCGCAAGAACGTTTCATGATCATCGCGATGGAAATCATGCGAATGGAAAAAACGGAGCACCGCCTGCAACTGATAAAAGAAGCATACTGGGCCATGTCCAACCTTTATATGACCGTTGCGACTCCTACACTCTCCAATGCAGGTAAAACCCATGGACAGTTAAGCTCCTGCTTTATCGACGCAATTGAAGATTCTATCGACGGAATTTACCTATCAAACTACGATGCGGCAAAAGTATCTAAATTCGGCGGCGGTGTTGGTCTTTACGTCGGTAAGGTTCGCTCGCTTGGTTCCGATATCCGCGGTTTCTCTGGAAACAGTTCCGGCACGACGCCCTGGATTCGACTATTCAACCAGACAGCTGTAAGTGTCGATCAATTGGGGCAACGTAAAGGTGCCATCGCGATTTACTTGGATGCCTGGCATAAAGATATCATGAGCTTCCTCGATTTGAAGACTCAAAACGGGGATGACCGATTAAAAGCACATGATATTTTTACAGGTGTATGCATACCGGATTTATTCATGGAGGCTGTACGCGACAGAAAAGAATGGTATCTTTTCGATCCGCATACCGTTAAGCAAACCCTTGGATTTTCACTTGAAGATCTTTATGACGAAAAGAAAGGCGAAGGAAGCTTCAGGAATCATTATGCACTTGCTGTCGAGGCCGCAGAAAATGGCACGCTTCCAAACTATAGCTTTGAAAAAATCAATGCGATGGACATCATGAAAAGCATCATGATTTCTCAATTAGAAGAAGGCGTACCGTATATGTTCTACCGCGATGAAGTGAATCGGAAGAATCCGAATAAACATAAAGGTATGATTTATTGTTCTAACCTTTGCACGGAGATTGCCCAAAACCTAAGCCCTTCGACGATCACGGATGAATATGAAACAGAAGATGGAGATGTTGTTGTGGTTCGTAAAAGCGGCGATTTCGTTGTCTGCAACCTTTCATCCATTAACTTGCCCCGAGCGGTGGGCAGCGATGTTCTGGAAAGATTGATTCCCATTCAGATCCGTATGCTGGACAATGTCATTGATGTGAATAATCTTCCTGTCAAACAAGCATCCATCTCGAACAAACGGTACCGGGCAATTGGTTTAGGAACGTTTGGATGGCATCATTTACTTGCCACACAGAATATTTATTGGGAATCCGATGAGGCTGTTCGCTATGCAGATGCTTTATACGAAAAGATCGCTTACTTAACTATCAAGGCATCCAACGAACTGGCCAAGGAAAAAGGATCTTACCCATACTTTGAAGGTTCTGATTGGCATACAGGGGACTATTTCGAACTGCGTGACTATACAGATCAAAAATGGCTGGATTTAAAAGCAGACGTGCAGGAGCACGGAACCCGTAATGGCTATTTAATGGCGATTGCCCCCAATTCATCGACAGCCAAAATCGGTAATTCCACGGATGGAATCGATCCTTTGTATGAAATTGAATTTTACGAAGAAAAGAAAAACTTCAAATTCAAGGTGACCGCACCAGGCTTGACGCCAAATACGTATGAATATTATAAAAAGACGCGATTCAATTTGGATCAACTGGAAAGCATCAGGCAAAATGCAGCCCGCCAACGCCATATTGACCAAGCAATCAGCTTTAATCTGTATGTACACAATACAATCAAAGCGAAGGTCCTTTTGGACATCCATTTAACGGCATGGGAAAGCGGGTTGAAATCAACGTATTATGTTCGTTCGACGTCTTCCGAATATGACAATGCCTGCGAAAGCTGTTCAAGTTAACGTCAATCATGACCCAGTAATCTATTCTTAAAGGAGTTTTCACGAATGACCAATCATATAAAAAAAATTCGGATGCTCGAACCGACGCATCCAACAAAGGCAACCGGTGTTTTCAAAGGAGAAGCTTCAGGCTTCCTCCTTTGGAACGATATACAGTATGAAAAATTCTATGATACCTATACACAGCTCATCAATAACTTTTGGAAGCCTTCGAGCGTGAACATGATTCAGGATAAAAAGCAGTGGGGCGAATTGGATGAAGATATCCAGGACGCTTTTCTCGATATCCTTACGATGATTGCTGGAATGGACAGTCTTCAAACGCCCACTTTAGTAGAGATCCTTCGGTACATAAAAGATCCGGCGGCAAAAGCTATTCTGGCCAACATGGCCCAGCAGGAATCGATCCATAATGAGTCTTATTCCTATATCCTTGCTTCCTTGATTCCGGTAGGCAAGCAAAAACAGCTTTTCGACCGCATCAAAGAACATCCTGAAGTGATTAAGCGTAACCAACCGATCGTTGATGCTTATCAAACGTTCGTGGACGATCCCAGCCCTCAGCATTTATTCGAGGCACTGATCCATTCAACGAACCTTGAAGGGATTTATTTCTATTTGGCTTTCGCCTTTTATTATAATCTAGGGCGCCAAAATCTAATGACCGGTTCAGCTACGATGATATCCTATATTCATCGCGATGAAATGGTCCATTTCGATTTCATTGGCATGCTCGTTCAAATCTTGATGTATGAATATCCTGAGTTAAATAATGAAGAAAACACGAAGTTCATCTATACAACGATTGAAAAAGCAGTCGAACTCGAAAAGGAATGGTCTGAATATATGCTCGAAGATATCCAAACGAAAGCCGATCTCGATTTGGAAGAATTCAATGAGTACATCGAATATATCGCCAACAAACGGTTACGTATGCTAGGCCTTGAAAATTTGTATAAAGAGTATGGCGAGAACCCGATGCCATGGATCAAAACGTTCGATGATGAATCCATCGGCCTTACCAAAACCGATTTCTTCGAACAGAAGTCAAGGACTTACAGTCAAGTAAATGCCAGCAATGGGTTCGATGAGCTGTAAAATCGCCATTGTCTATCATTCTGCCGGCGGCAATACAAAAGCGCTTGCTGAAGCCCTCGCTGCCCTTTTACCTGAGGCTTTCCTATATCGAATGAATGAATTCGATTTACGTACATTGCCGGATTACGATGCCTTGATCGTCGGCACCTATACATGGGGCAATGGGGAGCTTCCCGCTAAATCAGCTGCCTTTTATAAAGAATTGGAACAGTTGCCTATTGCTCGCCTGAAAACGGGAGTCTTCGGCACTGGCGAAACCAACTATAATCATTTTTGTGGGGCGGTCGATCATTTCCGGGATATGTTATTTGCGAAGAGCCAGTTATTGGTGACATTGAAGATAGAACAGATGTATCAAGAATCAGACCTGCACAGACTTCAAAAGTTCGCTTCGCTATTCCAGAACTGACTGAAAGGGGATTGCGTTTTCGCATATCCTCTTTCAGTGTTTTTTTTTAAAACTTGGCTCCCTCAAGCATAGCAACGGTAAGCATGAAGTATAATGGAGAAAAAAGGAGATGATATCCAATGACTGAGAATATAACCCAGTTCCTTCCTATCCTTTTTATGCTAGTGCTTGTCGCATTCGTTATATGCATCGTGTTTTTCCTGTCAGGGCATTTTAATCGTACTAAACGGATCGAAGAAAAATTGGACAAAGCATTAAAGGAAATCGCCGAAAAAAAGGAAAAATAAAAAGACTCCAAAATCGGAGTCTTTTTTTATATGCGTTCAATTATTTTTGAACGTTAGCAGCTTGTGGTCCACGAGCGCCTTGCTCGATTTCGAAAGAAACTTCTTGGCCTTCTTCAAGCGTTTTGAAGCCTTCACCTTGGATAGCTGAGAAATGTACGAATACATCGTCTTGGCCTTCAACTTCGATGAAACCGAAACCTTTTTCTGCGTTAAACCATTTTACTTTACCTTGTACCATGATAGTTCCTCCTGTGTTTGGAAAAATCCATTTTATTACTATTTTTGGTTCTGGATAATGTTTCAAGAGGAATCCTATTACAGTAAATCCTTCTATCAAACTTTTCCGAACAAAAATAATTACTCATATTATATCATGGAAAATCCTAAAAAAACAAGATTATCGCCGTAAATCAACCGACAAATTATCCTAAAATTCTACATATTCCTCTTCTTGCTTTGTCGGAAGCCTTCGTCCAATAAGTAGCGCTCCGCCTCAACCGGACTTTCGAAACATTCCTCAAGATTCGACCCTGAATAAACATTCCAAAGCAGGTCTTCCTTTTGAAGTGTAAGCTCTTGCTTTTCAGGGCCAATCCATGCCCCTTCCAACCTAGCGAACTCGTTTTCCTCTTCTTCAATTTCAGCCGGAGGTTCAGATAGGTAATCCACGCTTCTTTGGATCAATTCTTTTAATTCGGCTTCATTATAGTCACGTATATTGATAAACCCTTTACGGTCAGTGTCTTTTTTTCTCATATGCCCTGCGTAAACGAACCCATTTCCATTGGGATGCAAGTGCTGAACGACAATCTTTTTCTCCTGGACGCTATCTGGATAATGGAAGTTCACACGTCCCAATGAAACGTCTTTTCGCTGTAATTCCGGAAAAGTTTCAATGATGCTCAATTTTTCTTCAAATGTTAACAAATTTCTTCCTCATTTCATTAGTTCATATTGTTTGTCGATTATAACACAGACTGATTAGAAACAATAATCCCCCTCTTCCATTATAATGTAATGAAAAGGAGTGATAGGATTTGATCATGAGAATTCGGGACCTGGAATCAGACTATGGCCAGCAGCTATTTAAACTGCAGAAAGAATCCTATAAGGTGGAAGCGGAAATGACCGGTTTTGCCGATATACCTCCTCTATTGGAAACATATGACCAATTCATACATTGCCATGAAACGTTTTTATGCTATTTAAAGGGTGATGCCTTAGCTGGTGCCATATCTTATACAAAAGAGAATGGCCAATTGCTGATTTGCCGAATGGTCGTCCATCCTGATTATTTTCGGCAGGGTATTGCGGACGCATTGTTGCATGCTCTCCAATTACACGTCGACTGGGAAAAGATATCCGTTTCGACCGGTAAAATGAACCTTCCCGCACGAAATCTTTACGAAAAAAACGGATTCACCCATAAAGAGGACGTAGAAGCCGCACCTCGCTTATTCATAAGCATATACGAAAAACAGCATTCATTTTATGTATGTCACGATAAAAAGCATAATGAATGAAATGACAATGATTACGGCAACCCATAACCAGGCCAATGTCATATTCCCGGAGTCCATGGCGATATAAATCGCGGTCGGTATGGTTTGTGTCTGTCCGGGAATGTTTCCGGCAAACATGAGTGTGGCCCCGAATTCCCCCAACGCACGCGCTGAACTTAGGATGGCACCTGTGACGATCGATTTGACCGCCAATGGGAGGGTTACAAACAGGAATAACCTCCACTCCCCGGCCCCGTCAACCCTTGCTGCATTTTCAATTTCTTCATCTATACCTTCAAAGCCCGTTTTAGCGGATTGGTACATTAGCGGAAAAGCTACCACGGTAGATGCAATGACCGCAGCCCACCACGTGAACATCAAGGGCTGGTCAAAAACCCTTTCAATGAATTGTCCCGGCAGTCCATTCTTGCCAAAAATCACGATCAATAAAAAACCAACGACGGACGGCGGCAAAACAAGCGGCAATAAAAACGCTGTTTCCAACAGGACTCTTCCCCTGAATTGCTTTTTAGCCATCATTCGCGCAAGGAAAATTCCTAAAATGAAAACAAGGATACCCGCCAGTCCCGCTACTTGTATCGATAGCCTGACTGGTGACCAAAAATCCCCTGTCATGATACTTCTCTCACATCACTATTAAATATCGGCATATGCAGGTCCTTATTCGGTTTCATTACCCAAACCGTTTCTTTTTCATTAAAGGCAGATTTCATTTCATTTTCTCCCTTTCCTTTTAAAATAACAATTAAGTTTATTTTTCTTGACATCTTGCTGACACAAAGAAACGTTAAAGTAAGAGTATCACAAATATAAAAATAATTTCATTCCAATAAACTTGAAAACTTTGAAGGAGTCGATTTTAATGGTAACAATTTATACTACTCCAAGCAGTTTAGCCTGTCGTAAAGCAAAAGCTTGGCTTAAGAAGAACGAAATTTCCTTTAATGAACGTAACCTATATTCCCAGCCTCTTTCTATAGAAGAAATAAAAGAGATTTTACGTAAAACGGAAGGCGGGACAGATGAAATCATCTCTACCCGTTCCAAAAAATTCAAAAGCCTGAATATCGATATAAATAATACACCGCTTAATGATCTTTGCAAGCTTATTCAAGATAACCCGGATTTACTTCGCCGGCCAATCATTTTCGATCATAAGAACTTGCATGCAGGATATAATGAAGAGGAAATGGGACGCTTCCTTCCAAGGAAGGTCCGTCATGTACAATTATGGCGGGCAATCAGCCAATTAGCTTAATTAGTTAGCATTCTGCATAATAAGAGGGTTGTCCATTACCAGGACAACCCTTTTTTATATTTGATCCGCTTTTTCTATGACAATCGTGAAGATGGTGCCTTGTTCATTGCTATCCTTAAGCACAAGATCTCCCTTTTGCGCTTTTGCGAGCATCTTACTGAATGGCAGTCCCAAACCTAAACCGCGTACCTTCAACTTTTTGTTTTCGCCTCGATAAAATGGTTCGAACACATATTGCTGTTCATGCTTTGGAATCCCCCGCCCGCTGTCCAGAACATCAATACAGATTCGTTCTTCATCCTTTTCATAAAGATGAATCGCTATTTTGCCTTTGCCGTCAAGTGCATGTCTGGCATTATTCAAAAGGTTAATGACGATTTGCTGCATCCGCAAAGAATCAATTTGACCAAAGACCGGTTCATCAGGAACGCTTATCTCCAAAGCGAACGCTTGATCATCATCTTGGGTCACCTGCCAGCGATAAGCGATTTCCTTGATGAATATATTGATATTCTCTTTTTGCACCCGGATTTTAAAAGCGCCTGCCGATATGGCATTATAATTGAGTAAATCCTCTATCATACCTTGTAAACGCTGAGTTTCCTTTAATGAAATATCGAGGAATTCCTTACTTTGCTCTCCCTTGACGACATCATCTTTCACTGCTTGTATCAGTCCGCTAATGGAAGTGACTGGCGTTTTCAAATCATGGGTTACGCCCGCGAGCAATTCCGCCCGCAACTTCTCCATGACCTTCAATCGATTGGTCATTTCCTTAAATGATTCTATCAGTTCATAGATTTCTTCTTCCTTGATTTCCTCTTCCTCTTTGAAATGGATATCATAGTTGCCTTCACGAACCTGGACCGCGGCGTTAGCTACGTCTTGGATGGGGCGCGAAATCTGCCTGGAAAGAAAATAAATGACGCCCGTTCCGAGAATCAGAAGTCCTCCAATCATTATCGCCAACAAACCATGATCTTGGTTGATTTCCTTCAATGCCCCTTCTTCCTGGGCAATGACCACCCAGCCTCTCGTCTCATCATTGAACGTAATGGGGGATTTGACGACATATACTTTGTTGTCGGAAATCTTGACTTTCTGGACCAACTCCGTATTTTTCATGATGACGTCCGGCAGTTTATTTTCATCCGGATCGATATACAACTGCGGCATTGTATATATGATGGTGGCATCGGGATCGACGATATAGATGATTGGCTGTTGATTCAGATGGAGGATTTTCTCCCGTTCCTCAACAATTTCCGAAAGGATCGGGCCAACGACAATCTGGCCATTTTCCTTTATCGCCCGATCGGATGTTTCATCCGCTAAGTACTTTAGAAGGCTGAGCCTATATTCCAAAGCCGTTTTTTCCATCCACCATAAGGAAAAAACAGATAATAATATCAAACCGGAAATCAAGGTCAATACGTATCTCTTTGTCCAATAGCGTTGTAAAGTGGTTCTTTTTTTAGTTTTCATAGACACTCAATTGATACCCCAATCCACGCAATGTTTTTATTTCCCCCTCTGTTACCGGCCATGCATCTATCGCCTTCCTGATACGTTTGATCGCCAGGTCCACCGCACGGTCACTGCCGTCATAATCCATGCCCCACACCTGGTCAAGCAGCTGTTCCCTCGTGAAAATTTGATTAGGGTGCTTAGCGAAAAAAACGAGAAGAGACAAATCACGCGGCGTCAAGTTTATCTCTTCCCCATTCAAATGCACCATATATGACAGATCATCGATGATTAAACTCCCAAACTCGTGTACATGACCATCTTCCGTAACAACCGATGATGATCTTCTTAAAACGGCATGCACCCGGGCCACGACTTCTTCAGCAACGAAGGGTTTGGAGATGTAATCATCCGCACCTGACTTAAATCCCGATAATCTGTAATCGACATCTGTCAGTGCAGTCAACATGATAACCGGACATGTATCGCCCTCCCGAATTTCCTTCAATATATCCCAGCCTTCCTTACCCGGCAGCATGACATCCAATAGGACAAGATCTGGCTTCGTTTCTTCAAACACCGGAATGGCCTTTAGCCCATCGTAAACTTGGACTACATCAAAACCTTCCCGCTCCAAATATGCTTTCAATACCATCGATATGGCAATTTCATCTTCTACTACAAGAATTTTTTTCATATATGGATTCCTCCTTCCTGAATTATAGTGGAATTATTTTGTATATGCTAACTATAAAAAAACACCAAGCCTTTTCCCTCAATTTTACCCTTTTTATGTGTCAGGATTATGTTCTCAGTAAAATTAACCGGTATTTTCACTTCGTAACTTTGTGTAAGTGATCTCGATTCATTTTAACAGGAATGCCGCTATGTGATCGTAAAAATCATGAGCTCCTCATTACACTCTAAAGAGGCTGGCTCTAAACTGAGCCAGCCTTTCAATTACATGTCTCGTGTGGATTGGGACAGCCCGCTTCCTGCCTTTCCACTTGGATCGTACTATGTTCAATTCCAAACTGATCATGAAGTAGTTTTTGCGCTTCTGCTAAAACTGAATCGTGATTACCGTTCTCATCTATGACAACATGGCAGCTCATTGTCAAAAAACCAGAAGTGATCGTCCAGATATGGAGATCATGAACATCGGATACACCGTCCAATTTTACCAAGGATGCTTTCACTTCATCCATATCGACTTGATCTGGTGTGCCCTCCATCAAGATATGGAAAGAATCCCTCATTACCCTAAAACCGCTGATAATAATTAAAATCGCGACTATGACGCTCGCAATCGGATCTGCAATTCCCCAATCGAAAAAATAAATCAAAAGTGCGGCCGCAATGGCACCCACAGATCCAAGCATATCACCAATGACATGTAAAAAAGCACTTCGCACATTCAGATTGTCTTCCTTATCTCCGCTCATTAAAATCCAGGCGGCAATGACATTAACAAGTAAGCCAATGATTGAAATCATTAGCATTCCCATGCTTTGAACCTCAGGAGGATCCAGGAACCTCTTAATTGCCTCAAAGAAAATGAATACGGATATGACGATCAATGTCAATCCATTCAAGCAAGCAGCAATGATCTCAAACCGTTTATACCCAAACGATTTGGACGATGTCGCTTTCCTTTCCCCCAACCTTATCGCTGTATAACTAAGCCCTAATGCTGCCGCATCGCTAAGCATGTGACCTGCATCCGACAGTAAAGCCAGACTATTTGTCAAGAATCCCCCAATGACCTCTACTATCATAAATGTGGAGATTAATAAGAAAGATGCCAACAATGCTTTTTTATTGTTAGAATGGTGGTGTCCGTGCCCATGATCATGGGAGTGACCATGATGATGTCCCATGCCATCCCTCCTCTCGATTTGAAACTTATATATAGTATGGGATAAATCCAGAATGGTTTCAAATGATTCACTTCAGGGATTTCACTGGCTGCAAAAAGAGCGATCAAACGGGCAGGAAGTGATTTTTTACTAAAAATAAAAATCGGACTTCAACCAATTCAAAGTAAAAATAAACGCTACAGACATTTCCTGCAGCGTCTTCCCCGTTTATTTTTCCTCTTGCATCGTATCATCGACAATGGCATACAGATCCTTATTAAACAATTCATCATTACAGACAAGACTATGCCGTTCCATCTCTTCCTGCTCTTGAATTACCTGTTCATTTTCCTTCATGACCTACCTCCAGCTTCATATTGTTTGCCTATTAGCGTATCCGCAGGCATGTACCTTTATGCTCAACATTTCCCCAACCTTCATCTTTTATAAACGTCTTAGGCCTGCTGCCCGCCATGGAAGGCACGTATAATGAATTCATGCTCTGGAACTTGTAAGCTTTGGTACGATGACAGGAACGATGTATTATCATAGGCCACTTTTTCAAGCTTTACCTGAATACCCGCATTTTCAATTGAAACAATGGCATAAGGAGCAACTGGTTCACCATTACAGCCAAGAGAACCAGGGTTCAGGAATATCGTTCGGTCATTTTTATAAAGGTGGATAGGATGATGGTGTCCGAATCCTATTAAATCGTGATGCTGATCTTTGAAAAGCATTTCCAAGTTATTTAAACTCGGTTCAACGATTTTACTATATGGATTTTGGCTTATGTGCTCATCCAATTTCTTCGGTTCCATGTGATAATGGGTGAAGTAAACGGAGTGATCATTAATGATATGATGTATGGTTCGAGGCAATTTTTCCAATTCATTTATGAATTTCCGCTGCATCCTTTCAGCTATCCATTCATGATGCTCCTTAACATGAATATGTCCGTCCGGATGCGGCTCCCCGTTAATGATGGCCAGGACAGCTTCATCATGATTTCCAGTTATCATCGATAAATCATTTCTTGAAAATAAAAGTTCAAGGACTTCATTTGTATCCGGGCCAATCCCAACCATATCTCCCAAACAATAGAGACGATCTATTTCTTCCCTTTGATCAATATCCCTAAGGACGGCTTTTAACGCTGAAGCATTACCATGCACATCCGTTATAATGGCAACTTTCATGACTTAATTCAGCTCCCTTCCTCCACAATCCACATGGTATATTATAACATTCAAAACGAAATCAAAAAAATATTCGGGCTTAATCCCTTGGTTTGCCCACGCCCATTTTTTATGAATAAGCAAACACTTCGGCCTAGAATACATAGTATGAAGTATTCCCGGTAAAGATGTTTTGCTAGGTATGTAATTCATAATATATATGAGGAGGAAATCAAATGGGTGGAAATGGTAATGAATGTTGTGGCGGCGGTTTCGATAACGGATTCGCTTTGCTGATCGTATTATTCATCTTGCTGATCATCATTGGATGCAGTTGGGGATTCGGCGGCGGCTTCGGCGGATGCTGCTAATAATGACATAAATCAAAAAGGCGCCTGTTCATGGCGCCTTTTTTGTTATGGATTGACTTTTATTTTTTCTCTTTGCTTTTGTTTTCGAGTCTTCATAATGAACCAAATGACTATAAGTGCAATGGGGATAAGCAAGAAATTCGCATATTGTGAAAAGATGGCTCCCGCCTGCTCCCATCTAGGTCCTAACTTAAACCCTAAATAAACATAAACGCTTGTAACAGGAAGCATCGCCATATAGGTATATAAGATGAATTTCCAAATATTCATTTTCAATATTCCACATGGCAGCGACACGGCGGTACGAATACCTGGTACAAACCGTCCAAAGAAGGCAATTCCCCCACCATACCTTTCAAAGAAGCGGTCAGCTTTGTTCAACTGCTCATCTTTGATTAAAAAGTATTTTCCAAACTTTAATACAAGCGGCCTCCCGCCATACTTGCCTAAGGCATAAAGCGTCAATGGTCCCGTTACCCCACCAAGCGAACCGGCAAGGATAGTCAAGTATAAATTCAAATCACCTTGATAAACCCAGTATCCTGCCAGTGGCAAAACTATTTCAGCAGGAATGAATTCAAAAGTCAAAGCTAGTAAAACACCGAAATAAGATAAAGATTTAAACGCTTCAATCATATCCATTATTAAAGTTTCCATTGAGGTTTCCCCTTTTCTAACTTTTATTACATATAAAAAGGAGTGCACCAAAATGAATCCGGGCACCCATGATGTCAAAAAGGACATTTTACATTGTATCACAAGTTAACCCGCAATTTTTCCGTAATGTTATCCTAAAACAATGTTCTTATGGAGTCCATGTTTTGTTATCGGGCTATTTACTACAGAACTATGCTTGTATGAAGAACGATAATAGAATATCAGATGGCCCCGAAACGAAAAAAACTTGAGGACGAATTGACCTCAAGCATTCGATATAGTTAACCAAGTGAATAGCCCCTAAATAGGTAGATAGGTAGATATGTACACATAACAAGATCGGTACCCTTAGTTCTCAAATCATAAAAGGGGCAGAGAGCCTGCTCAATCCATCCTCCATTTGTTTTTTCGCATCTTTCATCATGCCATCAAGTAATTCCTTTACCGTGGGTATATCGTCAATCAATCCGGCAACCTGGCCGCTGTTCATAAAACCATTGGTAACATCCCCATTCATCGCTCCATTAATATGATGGACTTCAGAGGTCATTTCACGATAATTCACAGGAGACAGACCCTGCTTCTCCAGATCCAGCACTTTCTCGGTATATGGGTCCTTCAATACCCTTCTGACCTGTCCAAATGATCTGCCCAAAATTACTGTATCATTGCCCATCGCTTCGATTAGTTTCTGCTTATATGACGGATGGAACGGTGCTTCTTGTGTAGCAATCAGCCTGGTTCCCAATTGGACGCCTGAAGCTCCCAGCATCAATGCAGCTGCCAACCCCTGCCCATTGCCTATTCCTCCAGCGGCCAGAACGGGAAGCTTCACATGCTTGCTGATTTGCGGAATGAGTGTAAACGTCGTCATTTCCAGGTTCGAGTTGATGCCGGCGGCTTCAAACCCTTCTGCCACCAGCACATCTGCCCCTGCTTCTTGCGCTTTTTGTGCGTGCTTGACCGACGCAACGATGGCAATCACTTTTATATTCTTTTTTTGCAATAGTGGAATGAAAGGGGCAGGATTCCCTGCAGATAAGGAAACTACAGGTATATCATGCTTCAGGACAAGATTCACTAATTCATCTGTATATGGACTAACGTTTATTGGAATGTTCAACGCAAAATTGTTATTGGTTTTATCTTTGGTTTCGAGAATGATGGCTTCTACCTGTTCAGGAGTCATGGTACCGCACCCTATTGTTCCCAGGCCCCCTGCATTGGATACTGCAGCCGCAAGACTTGCATTGCTTATATTCCCCATGCCGCCTTGAATAATTGGATATTTTATCTCAAAAAGTCCACAAATATATTTCACTTTCATCCCTCCCAGTCAATTTAATGTTATACTATATTCATTAGAAAAACAATTCTGACTTTTTAAAAAAAGGAGCGAGACTATGATTATTCCGTACAATAATAAAAAACCATCCATTGATGATACCGTTTTCGTGGCACCCGGCGCTCATTTAATCGGTGATGTTTCGATTGGGAAAGACTCGACCATTTGGTTTAATTCCGTACTGCGCGGTGATGAAGATTCAATTACAATAGGAGAAAAATGCAGTATTCAGGATAATTCCACCATTCATTTATTTGAAGGATGCCCGGTTGTCATTGAAGATGAAGTGACGGTCGGTCACAATGTCATCCTGCATGGCTGTAAAATAGGCAAACGCTCCATTATTGGTATGGGTTCAACGATATTGGATAATGTAGAGATCGGCGAAGAATGCATCGTCGGAGCGAACACATTGATTTCCTCTGGCAAAATCATACCTCCACGTTCATTGGTCATTGGTTCCCCGGGAAAAGTGGTTCGCCGTTTGAATGATAAAGATCTTGAATTGATCCAACTTTCCATCGATACATATGTTCAAAAAGGGAAAGACTTCAAAGAGATACTCGATTAATTATTGCAAGGAATTTGAAAAGAGCTCCGGCCAGTCGTCGTTATGGCTGGCTGAAGCTCTTTTTCACTTAATGATGAGTGGATGGTCCTTGGCATCATAGGTTTCATCTTTCCGACATAAATCATTGTTTTCCTGAAAAACGCTTTCAAAGAAACGGCTTGCTGGTTCAGCCAAGACTTGATAATATTGGCTAAATAAAAGAGCAGCATGATTCCCATTCCACTTAGAAGGCAGAAGTTCCTTTGGCAGGCCCGGATCGATGAATAAAAATTTACGGTATTCATGCACCAAGTTCGTTCGTTCCACAAAACAATCTGCATCGGACATTTCGCCCCTGCTAATGATGCTTTGATGAACGATGAATTGTTTACTGTATTTCTCGATGAATTCTTCATATTTATTTTCAATCTCTTCTAATTGCCAGCTCTTCTCTACAAGCGATTGGTTTTCTTTTGGACCTTTGTACTCCGAGATGAAAAAATCAACATATTCATCTATGTCATATTTCTCGATCAAGCGATTGATTTGCTTTTCCAAATCATTGGGGGAAATCCAGCAACCACTTGAAAAACTGCCAAACCCGCTCCATAATAATTCTTTGCGGAGATCATCCCGTAATTGCCGCTTATCTTCAGGGATCGTGTACATTAAGATGCGCCATTTACCATCCCATTCATTCGGTTTCATCTTATATATGCGATTGGCCGCTTCATCCATTCTCTGCACACCGCGATCAGTCAAAAAATAATAGCTTTTATTTCCCTGCTTCTCTGACTGAATCCACCCTTGCTTGACCATTCGTGAAACGGCTACACGAACGCCCTGCTCATTATGGCCGAATTCCTTTAACAAACGAATTAAACTGCCTATCCAGATTTTACTTCCATAGTTACGGATATAATCGCCGTATATCGTAAAAATCATGGATTGTGTATTAGTACCTATCTTTCTCACCTCGTCCTAACATTGTTACTATTTTCACACGGAAGACATAATAATTATTATATCTTTTTAAAATGAAAGCGCAATATTATTCACCAGTAAATCGCGCTTTTCTCCGTTCACTAAATGCCAGGAGCGCTTCCGATCTATCTTGAGTCGGAATGGTCAATTCATAGGCTTTTCCTTCTATGGCCATTCCCGTTTGCAAGTCCGTATTCATTCCTTGGTCAATCGCATATTTGGCTTGTTTGACTGCAATCGGCCCATTCTTCATGATAGTGGCTGCCAATTCCTCACAGGCTGACATTAGACGATCCCTTGGTACGACCTTCAAAAGGATCCCTAATTGACATGCTTCTTCCGCAGTCAATTTTTTAGCGGTGAAGATCAATTCCTTGGCCTTCATTTCCCCAATCAACCTCGGCAGCCGCTGTGTACCGCCTGCTCCCGGAATAATGGCCCAGCTAGTTTCAGTGAGCCCCAAAGAAACACCTTCCGCAGCAATTGCAAAGTCACATGAAAGCAGCCATTCAAATCCTCCCCCCAATGCATATCCATTGACGGCAGCCATTGTCGGCTGCGGAAGCCCTGCGATACTATTAAAAACATCGCGAATCGCTTTAACGTTCCTTCTTACTTCGGCATCATTCAAAGACTTCCTTTCTTTCAAATCCGCTCCCGCGCTGAATGCTTTTTCCCCTGCACCGGTGAAAATGACGACACGGATATCGCCGTCATAATAAACGGCATCGACGACTTGCTGCAGTTCACAAAGTGTCTCATAGTCGAAGCAGTTCAATACGTCGGGCCGATTCACTGTTATATAGCCGATTTGATTTATCACTTTATAAATAACCTTGGACATGAGTCTCCTCCCCTTTTTGAAAAAATGACCCTTATGCAGATAAAATTAATAAGGGCCATACGCTTAATCATTCTTTATCGATATTTTCTATAATGGCGGATATGCCTTGGCCGACGCCTACACACATCGTCGCAAGGCCATAGCGTACTTTCCGCTTTTTCATTTCGTGGACGAGTGTTGTTAAAATACGCGCCCCGCTTGCACCGAGCGGATGGCCAAAAGCTATTGCCCCGCCGTTGACATTCACTTTCTCCTGATCCAATTTCAATTGGCGGATGCACTCCAAGGATTGGGAAGCGAATGCTTCATTCAATTCCACCAGCCCGATGTCTTCAATCGTCAAACTTGCCCTCTCCAATGCTTTTTTAGTGGCATGAATCGGGCCAAGGCCCATAATGGACGGTTCCAAGCCCGCTACCGCCCCTACAACATATTTGGCCAGAGGCTTCAATCCAAGCTCCCGTGCTTTTTCTGCACTCATCAAAAGCAGTGCCGAGGCTCCATCATTTACACCTGAAGCATTACCGGCGGTTACAGTGCCGCCTTTAAAGATCGGTTTGAGTTTTTCCAGCTTTTCGATGGTCGTGTCAGGACGAGGGTGTTCATCCTTCTCGATAATGACCTCATTCCCTTTTCGATCCGTATATCGAACAGGTACGATTTCATTAATGAAACGCTCATTTTCCACTGCGTTTTTCGCCCTTTGCTGGCTTTGATAAGCGAATTGATCTTGGTCCTCCCTTGAAACAGAAAAACGCAGGGCGACGTTTTCAGCCGTTTGAGGCATGGAATCCGCACCATACATTTCTTTAAGTTTCTCATTCGTGAAACGCCATCCGATCGTTGTATCCTGAAGCTCCATTGACCCCCGCGGAAATTCACTTTCAGGTTTGGCCATGACGTACGGCGCCCTTGTCATGCTTTCAGTACCCCCTGCGATATAAATATCGCCTTCACCGACTGCAATGGAGCGTGCAGCATACATGACGGCATCCAATCCGGATCCACATAAACGATTTATTGTCGTTCCAGCTACATTTACCGGAAGACCAGCTAAGAGGGCGGACATCCGGGCCACGTCGCGATTATCCTCTCCCGCTTGATTTGCATTCCCGAAGATGACATCCTCAATTTGATCAGGCGGCAGCTCTGGATTGCGATCTATCAGCGCCTTGATTACAATTGCGCCGAGGTCATCCGGGCGAACGCTTTTCAATGCGCCTTTATATCTTCCGATTGGTGTTCTCACAGCATCAATGATCACAACATCCTTCATTTCCTCACCAGCTCGCCGTCTTTTGTATAATCGTACACACCTTTACCAGACTTACGGCCGAGCCTGCCAGCTTTAACATACTGTTCAAGGAGGGGAGCCGGGCGGTATTTCTCACCCAGTTTACTATGTAAATATTTTAAATTATTCAAGCGGGCATCCAATCCCACCAAATCACCTAGCTCAAATGGTCCCATTGGGTAATTCAGCCCTAACTTTATTGCCTTATCGATTTCTTCTGGTGTTCCTAAGCCTTCTTGAAGCATAAAGAACGCTTCATTACCTACCAAACAGCTGATCCTGCTTGTAACAAACCCAGGGAATTCATTTATGACCACGGTCTCTTTCCCCATTTTTTCGGCTACCTCTTTTATTATGGCTGCCGTTTCATCGCTTGTTTCAAGACCACGTACAATTTCAACGAGCGGCATTTTTTGTACAGGATTGAAAAAATGCATGGCAATCGTTTTTTTGGGACGCTTTCCATAAGAACCAATTTCCGTCGGACTCATCGTAGAAGTATTGGTTGCAAAGTAACAATCTACTTTTGCATGGATTTCAATCGTTTCGAAGACTGCCCTCTTGATTTCCGCCTTTTCCGGAACTGCCTCTATGATCAAGTCGGCATATGCTGCTGATTCTTTCAGATTGGCAGAATAGGTAAATCTGCTTTTTGCAGCTGCCGCTTCTTCCTCGGTAATCTTTTGGTAGCGCAAACCCTTTTCAAAAATGGAATCGATTTCGTTTCTAGCACTTTCCAAAGCATCCTGATTCACATCCACCAATATTACATTAAAGCCCCCTATTGCTCCTACATATGCTATTCCCCTGCCCATGACACCAGATCCGACGACCACTAGATTACTAATCATTCGTTCATTCCTCCTTCAAAAATAAATAGGGCTGGCTGTGGGTGAATCAGATAAGCATTCAACCATACCTGAATTACTTTTCCGACATACCGTTCAGCCAGCCGTCTATTTTATTGTTTTATTGAATTCCAAATGGATTTAACGGACGGCTTCCATGATAGGAAATGATGCTTTTCGTTTCTGTATAAAGATCAAGTGTCTCAATGCAAAGTTCCCGGCCGAATCCTGACTGTTTATACCCTCCGAAAGGTGTTCCAGGAAATGCGGAGAATGGGCAATTCACCATGACGATTCCCGCTTCTATTTGATTGGCCACTCTAGTCGCACGCCCGCCATCTTTTGTCCAAAGGGCTGAACCCAAACCGAATTCCGTATCATTCGCGAGCCTCACAGCTTCTTTTTCATCTTTGAATTTCATTATGACAACGACCGGCCCGAATATTTCCTCTTTCACTACATCCATTTCATGATTGACATTCGCTATGACCGTCGGCTCATACCAATAACCGTTTTCGAAACCTTCAATGACCGCTGGCTTTCCTCCCGTCAGGATCTTCGCTCCATCAGTAATGGCAGATTGGACATAATTGTCGATGACATCCAATTGCCCTTGATCTATGACTGCACCGATGTGTGTTTCTTTGTCGAGCGGATTGCCCAATTTCAATTTTTTCGTCTTTTCTACGAATCTGGCAACGAACTCATCGTATATGTCTTCGTGAACGTATAAACGGGATCTAGCTTCGCAAGACTGCCCAGTATTATAGAAAATTCCATATAATGATCCATCGATGGCTGCTTCAAGGTCTGCATCTTCAAAAACAATATTAGGGGACTTGCCGCCAAGCTCCAATGTGACCCTTTTTAATGTCTGTGAAGCCTTGCCCATAAGATCTCTGCCGATTGGCGTAGAACCCGTGAAGGCCACCTTATTCACTTTCGGATGCTGAACAAGGTAATTCCCTACGTCCGATCCAGGACCTGGAATGATATTGACCACGCCTGAAGGAACACCTGCTTCTAAACAGATTTCCCCTAAAACAATGGCCGTCAGCGGCGTTAACGAGGCTGGCTTAACGATCACTGAACAGCCAACCGCGATTGCAGGTGCAATTTTCCACGCAGCCATCATCATAGGGTAATTCCATGGGATGATTTGGGCACAAACGCCTACTGGCTCTTTTTCCGTATAGTTATGGAATTGACCAGGCACATTATTCACAGATCCGCGGTGTGCAACTAACGCTCCTGCATAAAACTCGAAATCTTCAATTGCCTGCATGACTTGGCCTTGCGCTGCAGAAATGGATTTGCCGCTGTTCAGGACTTCCAATTCAACCAATTCATTAAAGCGTGAACGCATGATCGCTGCAATTTTGTTCAAAACACGAGACCGTTTGTTAATCGGAGTCCTCTTCCATTTCCCGTTATCAAATGCTTCACGTGCAGCTTGAACAGCCTTTTCTGCATCTTCCTTGGTCGCCTTTGCAACCTTGGCAATGATTTCACCAGTCGCAGGATTGTACGCATCAATCGTGGAACCATCCGAGCTTTCCACTCTTTCTCCATTAATGATCAGATGATAATAATCACGCTTCATTTCCGCTTTTTCAAATGCCGCCTCTTGTACTCTAACCATGTAATCCCACTCCCTTTTCTATATTACTTGCCTATGAATTGAGCTTTCCTTTTTTCAGTGAATGCTGTCACACCTTCTGCATAATCCTTCGTTAAGCCAGCAATGCGCTGACCCTCCGCTTCTTCTTTTAAGTATTCTTCCAATGAAAGATGATAGGACGCCTCTAAGTATCTTTTGATTAATCCGATTGCCTTCGTTGGTTTGTTTGCGATATTCTCTGCAAAGGCTTTCAATTGCTCGTTCCACTCATCCACACCGATCACTTTTGTAGCGAGCCCGATATTTTTCGCCTCGCCAGCCGTAACCTTTTCGCCCAATAAAGATAATTCCAGGGCCTTTGCATGACCAACGATTCGAGAAAGGTAATACAGATTCCCCGAATCAGGAATCAATCCAATATTGAGAAAAGCATTTAAAAAACTGGCTTTTTCAGAAACAAGCCGAAAATCGCATGCCAGCGCCAGGCTGAAGCCAGCACCTGCAGCCACCCCATTGACTCCTGCAATGATCGGTTTTTCACAGTTTGCTATTTGCTCCATCATCGGACCGTAATCCTCACGCAGCTTCTGGCCTAAATTCATGCCCTCATCAACATCCGATAAATCCTGCCCCGAACAAAATGCCCTGCCTTCCCCAGTAATGATAATGGCCCGGACTTCATCTGCCTCCGCGGATATTTTGATCGCTTTCTGTATTTCCTTATTCATTTGGGACGTAAAGGCATTTAGTTTATCAGGACGGTTCAAAGTAAGCCAAGCAACTCCATTTTCAACCCTATATTTGATCGTTTCGTACATAGAGCACCCCTTATCCGCCTGTGAATTTTGGCTCCCTTTTTTCAACAAATGCTTTCATTCCTTCTTTTTGGTCCTCTGATGCGAAAAGGATATAGAAATTCTTCCGTTCAAATTGCATGCCCTCATTTAAGGGATAATCAACGGCCTTATTGATGGATTCTTTGATCAGCCTTACAGCTAACGGGGGTTGATTTGCTATCTTTCTAGCAAAGTCAACCGATTCTTCCATTAACAATTCAGGTGCGACGATCTTATTAATGAAACCATATTGCAGGGCTGTCTTTGCCTTTATCCTTTCAGCCGTCAATATCCATTCAAGTGCCTTCGTCTTGCCTACCAATTTCGTCAACCTTTGGGTCCCTCCTGCACCAGGCATGACCCCCAGTGTCACTTCAGGAAAGGAAAACTGGGTATCACTGGCGGCAATCAGGAAATCACAGGATAAAGCAAGTTCAAAACCGCCGCCGAATACAAAACTTTTCACCGCACCAATCACAGGCTTCTTGACTAGGCTTATTCGGTCCCAATCGGCAAATTGGTTCGTTAACTCCATACTGATTGGATCATCGTTCACCATCTCGTCAATATCAGCTCCAGCGGAAAATGCTTTTCCATTGCCCGATAGCAAAATCACCTTCACTTGCGGGTCCCGGTCGAATTCTTCCATGGTTGAAACTATTTCCCTAACCATTATCCTGTTAAGGGCATTAAGTTGCTTAGGCCGATTTAAAGAGATATAACCAATTCCATCCGAGATTGACGTTTCGATGAATTGAAGCGCATTCATTTTATTTCTTCACCGATCATCATCGTTACAAGTTTCCCGGCAAAGCCCATTAGGTCTTTCCCTGATGCTTTTCCTTCCGGGGAACGCATTCCTTGTTGCAATGCATCATGGTCTTCATAATACATTTCACAAAGAATGTAGTACTCAGAGTCTTTGCCCATTGGGGTCCCTACAATTTTAGTGACCTCCATTTTTTGAAGACCAGGAATTTTTTCCGTTATCGGACCATGTACATTGAAGTAGTGCTCATCGAATTCTTCCTTGTTTTCAGGTTGTTTATAAAGGGCGATTAGTTTTACCATTTTAGAAAACCTCCATTTTATAAGATTATTTTTATCATCGGTTTCATCGCTTCGAACGGATTTTTGCATGCCTTACAATATAAAATGCTGCGGCAGGCCGTTGGACCGAAGATATTTTCCATCGTGACATATGTCGATTCACAATATGGGCAATCCACATGCCATGATCCATCACTTTTCATTTGTCGAGGAGGAGGGGAGATTCCGAAAACCTTCAATCCAGCTTTCCCCTTTTCCGTAATTCGATCGGATGTCCAGGAAGGGGAACGTAAAAATTCCACACTTACATTTTTTACGGCAGGCAGCTGTTTAAGGGCTGTTTCCACATTTTTTTGAATGATCGACAATGCCGGGCACCCAAGAAAAGTTGGCAGCATTTTTACCGAAACGTCCTGGCCCGAAACCGTCACGTCTTGGACCATCCCTAAATCCAGAATACTTACTGTATCGATTTCGGGATCTTTAACGTCTTCCAGGAGCCTATATATTTCTTCTGTGTTTAACTGTACGGTCGCCATGGTACCCCTCCCCTTTCTATTGATTCACCATGAAGCTGCTTTATCGCTTGCGTATACTTCGCTTAACGTTTCTAGCGCCTTTTCCAAATCTTCCGTATGCTGGCCATTGCGGCCATCACCTCTTGCCATCCCTATTTGAATCGTTTCTGCCAAGCCGACACTTTCAAAAATTGGTGTGATGGCCTCGATCCATTTTTTTTGTAAAACAGCTTCGCCCTCTATCAAGCCGAGCTCCACCATTTCCTCCCCATATTGTCCAAGTGAAAATACGCCAGCAAAATCGTGCATTGTTTTACCGATCGCCGCTTTCATTCTCGAAACCGCTTCCAAGTGACCAGATCCCAGCAATTGGACGAACCAGGTTTTCCAGTGCATCAAATGATAGTAAAGTTCCATCTGTACCTTTTGTGCCACTTCAGCAAGCGGTTCATATGAACATGAATGAAGGGATTGAACCTTAATTGCTTTGGCTTGGGTATAAAAATAATTCCGCACTACCGCAAACGCCCAATCATAATCCGGGTCTTTCATATAGTGACCAGGACCATTGACCAATTCGAGAATGATCGCATTGCGCCGTTCCTTGGCGGGACGGTCATGAGCCAGCTTATCCGCATCCCCTTCACCGAGTTCATCAAGTAACTTATAATAAATGGCTGCATGCCCCATCGTGTCTTGGGATATCGAGGCGGATGCAACATCTTCTTCGATATGCGGTGCGAGTCCCAACCATTCTGCACCACGGTATGAATGGATGAAGTCATCGTCTGCCAGTTGAAGCAGCAATTCCTTGATTGCGATGTCCTTCAATGATTCATTCCTCATTTTTCACACCTCCAGCCCAAGACATTATCTCTTTTTCATCGAGCATTCCCTGCTCATACTTCCGCCATTTTTTCTTTAAATACCCGTACCCTTTTGTGGTCCTGTAGTCTTTATTATCGATACGTTGAAGCGTTTTCTTTTCCTCGGCCGTCATTTTCCGTATATTCCGTCTTTTCACGACCCAGATATCATCAACCGCTTCACGTCTCATGAAGTTTTCTTGTGCCATCATGATGGCGATATCCTCATTCGGGGCGAGCAGGCTGAAGTGGTATTGAACGGGTGATGATTGCGTTTTACGGCTGAATACTTCAAATTCTTCAAAGTAATTTCCTTGTCTAGTTTCCATATCGTCCTCCCCCTCCCTTAAATGACCTTTGGCGCCAATGCCTCGCGTACCCATTTATTTTTTTCATAAGAATTTCTTCGAAGACTTAAGCGATCCTGCGAACGGGGACCTTCATTCCTTGCGAACACCTTCAATTTCCCCCAATCGGGTTGTTGGTAAATCCAGGTTTCAGACTCTTTGTCAAACCTAAGCGATTCATCTGGAATGCTGAAGCCAAGCGAAAGGATCCGCTTCACATATTTGGAAAAAAAAGCTTGTCGAAGTTCTTCATTCGTACTGGTTCTGATTTTGTACTTAATCGTTATATCCTGTTTGGATGTGCCCACTTCATTCTTACTGGGAGGTCCAAAGAAAAGTAATAAAGATTCCCACCAATAATTGATGGAGTCTTGAACCAATTTCCTTTGTTCTTCCGTCCCTTCAGCCAAAGCCATGATTATCGCTTCACCATGCTGCGCGTGAAAAACTTCTTCCGCGCAAATCCTCTGTAATGCCCGGGCATAAGGCCCGTATGAGGCACCAAGCATGTTAGTCTGTGAAATGATGGCTGCACCATCAACCAGCCAGCCAATCAATCCAGCATCGCCCCATGATTTGGCTTCCATATGGAAAACATTATGAAACTTTAAATCTCCTTTAAACAAATCTTGCATGAGGTCATCCCGTTTTTTACTGTAAGGCTTTAGCAAATCCTCGGCGACGCGAAGCAATAATTGCCCATGCCCCATTTCATCCTGCACTTTTGCCATGATTCCAAGTTTCCTATTTAAGGTCGGGGCTTTAGGTACCCATTCCTTTTCTGGAAGCGCCCCCATGATTTCACTGATTCCATGCATAGATATTAATTTGATTAAAGTGCCCCGGTATTCTTCCGGCATCCAATCATCCGCCTCTATCTTTTCTCCCGCTTCGATTCTGGCAATGAATTGATTTAGCTTTTCTTCCCCTGCCATATCATTTAAAAGAACGTTCATCCAAATCACCTCTTTTTTCAAATATAACGTTTATATAACGTTATTATATTTTACTGTTATACTTAATGCAAGACTATTCTGTCTTTTTTTAAATAAAAGGAAATTTTCTGGGTTTCTTTGAATCTTTTAATCCACTAAAACTTTAAAGGGCGAAGTTTCCACTTTGATGGAATCTGTCGGACAACCCTCCACCGCATCATCCAGATCATCAAAGAAACCTTCCGGGACCTCTGCAGTTCCTTCATTTTCATCCAGGATGACAAATGCCACTCCCTCATCATTGTAATCAAAGATTTCTGGTGCAGCGGCATCGCATGCAATGCAGGTTTCTTGATCCACAACTGTATATTTTGACAAGAGGCCCTCCTCCTTCTCCATTTCATGATTGGCTCCATCTTCTCTTCCATTAAGAGATAAACCCATATTTAAACACGATTGCATCCGCTTTATGTATGGCGTTTACTTGTTCGATTTCTTCAGCTCCACTTATTCCAATCGATACTTCAGCTGGAAAGAACTGAACGACAGAATCGTCCGGTTTCCACATCCATATTCATGAGCATGGAATTTACAAACGAATGACTTCATCCTTCCGCTTATCAACGACACGAATCGCTTTTCCTTCTGAACGGGGAATGCTTTTTGGGATGTTGACAACAATATCCATCGTGACAAGACATGCGGATTTCAAATGATGCTGAATCGTTTTCCTTAATATCTCTACATTCCCATGCGTTAAGTCTTCTTCAATCTCTTTGTAGAAACCGCTTTCAATTTCAATGTGCAGTTCAACACCATCCATATTTCCCTTCTTAACGAGATGAATCTGATAGTGCGGCACAATTCCCTCCATTTGGAATAACACACGCTCTATTTCAGATGGAAATACATTCACTCCCCTGACTATGATCATATCATCCGTTCTGCCCTTAACACGGGACATTCTAGTTGTCGTACGCCCGCATTTACACGGTTCATGTGTAATTGAGGCGATGTCCCCTGTACGGTAACGAATGATTGGGAGCGCTTCCTTTGTAAGGCTGGTGAATACAAGTTCCCCATCTTCGCCGTCCTCAACCGGTTCAAGCGTGTCCGGGTTAATGACCTCGACAAGAAAATGGTCTTCTGCGATATGCAGTCCATCCTGTGCTTCATGACATTCAATCGCCACTCCCGGCCCCATGATTTCACTCAATCCGTAAATATCGATGGCTTTCAATTTCAGTTTCCTCTCAAGTGTTGCCCTCATTGCCTCCGACCATGGCTCAGCTCCAAAAATTCCGTACTCAAGCCCATTATCAGCAGGATCAATTCCCATCTCTTCCATCTTTTCAGCGATATTCAAAATATAAGTAGGGGTTCCGCAAATGCCTCGCGGTTTAAAGTCATTGATGATCGTAATCTGCCTATCGGTATTCCCCCCTGAAATGGGTACTGTCGCAACCCCTAGCTTTTCTGCCCCGCAATGCAAGCCCAGGCCCCCTGTAAACAGACCATATCCATATGCGTTATGGAAAATATCTGACTTGCGGCCTCCTGCAGCTACAATTCCACGTGCGACGATTGTTGCCCAGATTTCCAAATCATTTTTCGTATACCCGACAATTGTAGGCTTTCCGCTCGTTCCGGATGAACCATGAATGCGTGTTACATCCTCCATCGGAACGGCAAATAAACCGAATGGATACTGATCACGAAGCGTCTGTTTTTTTGTAAAGGGAAGCTTTATCACATCGTTTAGAGTTTGAATATCTTCTGGTTCCAGGCCCATCTCCCTAAACTTTTCTCTGTAATAAGGTACATTTTCATAAACATGGCTAATCGTTTTTTTAAGGCGTGCCATTTGTAAACTTTCCATTTCAGCACGCGAAGCCGTTTCAACTTCCGGATTGTACATTTTTTCAGTCCCCCTCAATTTTACTATTGTCCCACCGACATTCATAACAGTAATAAAACGGAGAATAAATTATTGTTATGATTTAGTTCAAGATTAATACGTCATTTCTACGTTGTCAATCATGTTTTTATAATTCAGATAAAATGACTGAATAGACAAAATACCAATTTACTAAATTTTCAGACTATGTTAATTTTAACAACGATATATCATTTTATCAAACACTCGTTTTAAAAACGTACTATATTAAAAGGGGGGATTACTATGGAATCATAGGCTAAACTTGAGCATTCACCATCAGGACATGACAGAGGAAATAAGTATCGTCAATTAATTGAAACGGAAGAATTCAAGGAACTAATCCAAAGGAAAAAGCTTTCATGTACCTGTCACTCTCCTCTTTCTTGCTTTTTATTTTGTTCTGCCAATTTTAGCTGCTTATAGCGAAGTGCTGAAAGGCGAAGCCTTCTTCCATATTACTTGGGCTTGGGTATACGCACTCCTCCAATTTGCCGTCGTATGGATAAAAAAAGCAGCGAAGTACGACAAGATGGCAAAAAAAATCTTGAATAAATATGAGAAGGAGCTTGGCGAATGAGCCTTTTATCCCTCACGCTTTTTTTGGGCATCATCTTGTTAACGATTACTATAACCTATTACTCTTCTAAGAAGACGAAAAATGCCAGTGACTTTTATACGGCCGGCGGCGGATTGACAGCATGGTAGAATGGATTGGCCGTGGCAGGTGACTTTATGTCAGCCGCATCTTTCCTCGGAATTACGGGGGCAATCGCACTGATTGGTTTTGATGGCTTTTACAGGAGCATCGGAAACCTTGTTGCCTTTCTTGTCTTATTGTATCTAGTATCGGAACCACTACGCAATCTAGGTAAGTTTACGCTGGCAGATATGATTTCAGCACGCTTCAAATCAAAAAAAGTGCGAGGGATAGCTGCGGCTAACACACTTGTCATTTCAATCTTTTTCATGATTGCCCAACTTGTCGGTGCAGGAGGATTAATTAAACTCTTGCTCGGCATCGATTATTGGCTATCCGTTCTGCTTGTCGGTGTACTGATGACGATTTATGTGATTTTCGGAGGGATGACAGCGACAAGCTGGGTGCAGATCACCAAAGCAGTGCTCTTGCTAGGCGGTTCTAGCGTGTTGACGTTCATCGTATTTTCGCGTTTTAATTTCAACATTTCAGAAATGTTTCATCATGTCCAAACTGCAACACCGCTCGGAAAGGATTTTTTGGATCCAGGAAATAAATACACCGATGGACTCGACATGATTTCATTCAATATGTCGCTTGTCCTTGGAGCAGCCGGCCTTCCGCATTTACTCGTCCGCTTCTTTACAGTAAAGGACGCAGCTACTGCAAGGAAATCCGTCGTATATTCCACATGGTTTATAGGGGTATTTTTCATCATGACGATTTTCCTTGGTTTCGGGGCTGCATCTTTCGTCGGGTTTGAGCGGATCGTCGATGCAAACCCAGCTGGAAACATGGCCGCTCCATTACTTGCATTAACCATAGTCGGTGAATTTTTATTCGCATTCGTTTCTGCTGTAGCATTTGCCACGATTTTACTGGTTGTATCAGGCCTTGTTTT
The DNA here is from genome assembly GCF_057586375.1 of Peribacillus sp. SRI_006. Taxonomy (NCBI): domain Bacteria; kingdom Bacillati; phylum Bacillota; class Bacilli; order Caryophanales; family Bacillaceae; genus Peribacillus; species Peribacillus sp. SRI_006. The sequence continues at coordinate 128,885 of NZ_JBYCZT010000008.1, forward strand.
AACGTCGGCATCCGCTTTTGCACATGATATATATGGTGAAATCATCAAGGATGGAAATATTACGGGAGTACAGCAAGTACTCGTCGCCCGATTGGCTTCTGTCGGCGTAGCGGTCATTTCGATTCTACTTGCTTTATTCGCACAATCAATGAATGCGCTTTTCTTTCAGTCCTCGCGCTTGGGATTGCTGCCAGTGCCAATTTACCGATCATCCTTTGCACAATATATTGGAAACGCTTCAACTCTACCGGAGCGATCACAGGAATGTCATTCGGTTTACTCAGCTCCATCATACTGGTCATGCTTAGCCCCAATGTATGGAATCCGGAACCTGGAATGGGGATTTTCACGGGCGATCCCCTCTTCACGATGAGTAACCCGACCATTTTCACCGTGCCGCTCGGCTTTATTGGAGCTTATTTAGGCACAATCTTGTCAAAGGCAAAAGATGAGGAAAACAGGTTTGCTGAAGTACTGTTCAAATCAAACACCGGATATGGGATAAATTCAGCAAAAGACCATTAATAAGGGGGATTTCCATGACCGCACATTTAGATAAGGATATTCACGAATTGCATTACGATGAAATCAAACAAGTACTGGTCGACGAACCATATGCTTCTTTTCTAGGGATGAGATTGATGAAACTCGGTCCCGGCACAGCGGAAGCAGAATTGATTCCAAGTGACCACATGCTAAATAGCCACGGAACGGTTCATGGTGCCATTATCTTTTCACTTGCTGATTACGTTTTCGCAGCAGCCAGCAATTCATATGGCAAAGTAGCGGTTGGCGTTTCAAACAACATCAATTTCTTATCAGCTGGCAAACGGGGTGAAACTTTAACTGCCAGAGCGAAAGAGATCAAGAAAAACCATAAACTGGCCTGGTATAAAATAGACGTGTTAAATGAAAGGGAATTGATTGCAACCATGGAAGCGATGGTATTCAGGAAAAATCAATATTTCGTTGACCAAGTTGAATAAGTAACGTTTGAAAGCGGACATGCAATCCATAAGTCCGGTTTCCTCTCCCTTGATTTTCCAAGGATACGTAGAAAAAAAAAGGGGGATTCCCGATTGGAATCCCCCCTCCCCTATTTTATAACCCTTCTTCTAGTTATTGACCGTAATACTGTTACCTATCACGATTAACGACTCGCCGCACTCCCGTTCACTTATCCCATCCGTCTGATAAGCGATTTTCCCTCTTTGCCTTCCCGATGATCATGGCCAGATTTGCTGAAATCCACATGGACATCCATTATTCAAAGAGACCGTTGTGATGCTACCATTTTCTCCTTCTTTCCTACATATACATCAAGCGCAGCCTGCAAAGCCTCTCCCCGATTAACTTGAAACCCCTGGCGCAATAGGACAGCTTCCAAGGAGGCCAATACAAACAGGATATTTTCTTTCCTGCAACTGAATCCCATGGTCCCGATTCTCCAGATTTCCCCGTGAAGCGGACCAAATGAGGAAGCGATTTCGATGCCAAATTCATTCAACAGCATGTCTCTTACAGCTTCACCATCGATTCCTTTTGGAATTTCAATGCAAGTTACACACGGAAGTTTGTTTTTCCCATCCCCGAATAACATTAGTCCCATTGCCTTGATCCCTTCAACGAGAGCAGCTTCGTGGAGTTCATGACGGGCAAAGCGCGTTTCCAGACCTTCTTCGAGCACAAGGCGCAATCCTTCACGTAACGCATAAATCATGGAAGTTGCTTCTGTATGATGATTCAAACGACGCGGTCCCCAATAATCCTGCAGCATACTTAAATCGAAATAGTTACTGGCGATCGGACGGCTGAGCGAAACCTGTTGGTTGTCTTCATCTGTGGCAATACCACGTTCCACCTTTTTGCGGGACTGGATGATTTCTTCTATTCGCTCATTATACGTAATCGGTGCCATACCGGAAGGAACGGACAAGCATTTTTGTGTCCCTCCTATCAATCCATCAATACACCATTCATCCACCTTAACATCGGTGCCCCCGATGGAGGCAACCGCATCCACAACAAGCAGGACACCCAATTCACGGCAGGCCCGACCGATTTCCTTCAAAGGCTGCATACAACCAGTGGAGGTTTCCCCATGCACGATTGCTGTTATTTTTGGGGAGACTTTCTTGATTTCCGCAATGACTGCTTGCGGTTCGAACACTTCTCCCCAAGGACATTCCATCGTATGGACTTCAGCTCCGTATCGCTCACAGATTTCCACCAATAAATGACCGAACCTGCCGAATATAGGAACCAGGACCTTATCCCCCGGCTCAATGATGCTGCATAGAATCGCTTCATTACCGGATCTTGAGGTGCCATCTATCGGGAACGCCCATTTATTTTTCGTTTGAAAAACCAAACGCAGCATTTCCATCACTTCATTCATGATAGTGGTGAATGCAGGATCGAATTGCCCTAATATCGGTGTGCTCATCGCCCTTAAAACACGCGGGTCAACTTCGACCGGTCCTGGTGTCATGATCGTTCTCATCGGTGCATTCAATTCTGTATATGCCATTTTTACCAACTCCTTCAATAGGCTATTTTATAAAGTATTTCATTCAAAAATCCGATTCCCTTATCCATATCCATCGCAACAGGTTTGACATCCATCGATTGTGAAACCCCAGTTTCATTTCCGCTTTCTTTGCCAGGGAATCGAGAGTCGAAAATGTCCTTACAAAACCTTTCAAAAACCTCTTCCTCACCGATGCCATTCGGAACATTGAATTCCGAAGCCAGACGACAGCATCCTTCCTTTATGAATGGGAGTGGTACCCGCATGATCACTCTTACCAATGATTTTCACCGTATAAAGGCGGTGACGCCCCATCCTTGTCCGTTTCCATATGGGAACTGGTCAGATTGATTCCACCGGAGGGACGCCCTAAAGCATACACTATCAAAATATGTAGTAAGTTTTTTCCCATCCTCAGCTTTCATTGCCTGCTGAGTGCTCATCCTTTCCTTGGAATATAATATCCGGGTCACTCCATTACTCTCTGTTGCCCCGAAAAATGCTAACCATTCTATCCTCGAACGTAACATCATCCTTTTCATCTATTAATTTTTCGTTTTGATTGCCCATCATATCGCTTCCCTTCGCAATAGCCTTTGATGTCATGATCATTCACAACATTTATGTCATCTATTATTTTACTTGCTTTCGCATTTAACTTCATTGACAATTCTGTTAGTATTTCGATGCTTTTTTGTGCAAAATAACCAACTGAAAGACAACCAATAATGTGTATATATATACAGATTTCCATGATCAAAAGAACTTTTGTTATAGTCAGCGCCTTATCATATTTCACTGGTATTTTTTGATAAATTAAGATACTAGTTCTACATATGCCGGCCAAATTAACTTTTGATGGACTGCGAACCTAAAAAGATGATGTCTAATCTTTGTTACATCTAATTCACATATGTTTTATTTGCTTTTTCTTTTTGGCTGTTTTCGCATACTTTGTTGTTATTTACGAAGTAGTGCAGTGTGGTCGATTTCCCCTCCAGGTGCTCGCTTTCCGCGGGGCGGGCGGTGAGCCTCCTCGGCGTAAACGCCTGTGGGGTCTCACCTGTCCCGCTGCTCCCGCAGGAGTCTCGCACTTCCGCTCCAATCAACCTAAAATAGTTTCGTTTTATTTGCTTTTTTTATGGCTGTTTTCACATACTTTGTTGCTATTTACCAGGTAGTGAGTTGTGGTTGATTTCCCCTCCAGATGCTCGCTTTCCTTGGTGCGGGCGGTGAGCCTCCTCGGCGTAAACGCTTGTGGGGTCTCACCTGTCCCGCTGCTCCCGCAGGAGTCTCGCACTTCCGCTCCATTCAACCTTAAATAGTTTCGTTTAAAAACAACAATCTTTACGAAAAGAGCCTTTTTTATAAAGAATTAGACCAAAATGGGGAACAAGTAATCGTGATCACTTGTTCCCCATTTTATCTATTAATCACTTATTTTAATCCGAAGCTCCGTATGAATTACTGGTGGAAGTTAAGATATGACACTATGCTAAGCCTCGTGAATTTAATAACATTGCATCCTGGTTGGTCCGATGCCCCAGAAATCACTTAATGTTTACACTTATTTTTCTTCGCTTCAATGCGTCGTCGATGCAGGATAGGCTCAGTATACCCACTTGGTTGGTTATAGCCTTGAAACACTAGGTCGCATGCCGCTTGAAACGCCACTGAGCTGTCGTAATTATCCGCGATACATTGATAGGCTGAATCTCCACGGTTTTGTTCATCCACTACTTTAGCCATTCGTTGTAAAGTCTCCAAAACCTGTCCTTTTGTACAAATTCCGTGATGAAGCCAGTTAGCGATATGCTGACTCGAAATTCTTAGTGTGGCACGGTCTTCCATCAACCCTACATTGTTGATATCTGGTACTTTGGAACAACCAATTCCTTGATCTACCCAACGTACAACATAACCGAGGATACCTTGGGCATTGTTATCCAGCTCTTGCTGAATTTCTTCCGGACTCCATTCGGGGTTTTGAGCCACCGGGATTTCCAAAATATCATCACGTAAATTTACTGGATTCTTTTTCAACTCATCTTGCACCTTTTTTACATACACTTGATGATAATGAAGAGCATGCAATGTCGCTGCAGTCGGTGAAGGCACCCATGCTGTATTCGCCCCCGCTTTCAGATGGCCAATCTTTTGCGTTAGCATTTCCGCCATCATGTCAGGTATTGCCCACATTCCCTTACCAATTTGAGCTCGACCTTGAAAACCGGTTGCCAGACCTACATTGACATTCGATTTTTCATAACCTTGTAGCCATTTTGATCCTTTCATGTTATTTTTGAAGATCATAGGTCCAGCTTCCATAGAAGTATGAATTTCGTCTCCCGTTCGATCTAAGAACCCTGTATTAATAAATGCCACCCTTTCTTTAACTTGGCGGATACAAGCTTTCAAGTTCAATGAAGTTCGACGTTCTTCGTCCATAACACCAATTTTCAGTGTATTTCGCTGTAGACCAAGCATGTCTTCCACACGATCAAAGAGCTCATTGGCAAAAGCCACCTCTTCGGATCCATGCATTTTTGGCTTAACGATATAAACTGATCCTTTAGATGAATTTTGATATTTACCATTCCCCAACAAGGAATGTTTGGCAAGTAAACTAGTCATGACTGTATCCATAATCCCTTCAGGAATCTCCTCACCATTTGTATCCAGGACTGCGTTTGTCGTCATTAAATGTCCCACGTTACGGACAAACATAAGTGAACGGCCAGGTAAAGAGAATTCTTCTCCATTTGGTGCCCTGTATAAACGATCCGGGTTCATTGTACGTGTCATCATTTTATTATCCTTTTTGAAAGTTACAGCCAGATCCCCCCTCATAAGACCTAACCAATTTCGATAGACCAGGACTTTATCATCAGCATCCACTGCCGCAACAGAATCCTCACAATCCATAATTGTCGTAAGAGTAGATTCCATTAGAATGTCCTTAACGCCTGCTTTATCTTTTTTACCGATCGGGTGACTTCTATCAATCTGAATTTCAAAATGCAACCCATTATTTTTTAATAATATCGCAGATGGATTTCCGTATTCACCTTGATTGCCAACTAGCTTAGATTCCTCTACTAAACTCGTAATTTCTCCATTTCTGAGTGTAACAGCTAATTTTCCATCTACTACTGTATATTTCACGGCGTCTTTATGTGAATGATCCTTTAAAGGAGTTACTTGATCAAGAAAATCCTTTGCAAATGAAATGACTTCTCCACCGCGTACTTCATTGTAGCTCCCTTCTCGGTAGGCTCCTTCTTTTTCGCTAATAACATCTGTACCATATAGGGCATTATAAAGGCTTCCCCACCTTGCATTTGAAGCGTTAATAGCATAACGAGCATTATCAACCGGAACAACTAGCTGCGGACCGGCTTGGAAGGCAATTTCATCATCTACCCCTTCTGTGGTAATATGAAAGTCTTCTCCTTCAGGTTCGAGATAGCCAATTTCTTGTAAAAATGTTTTATATTCAGCAAAGTCCATCTCTTTATTTTCCCTGTGCCATGTATTGATATTGGTTTGAATTTCATCACGACGAGCTAATAATTTTTTGTTTTTTGGAGACATGTCATGTACCAATTTTTCAAAATCAACCCAAAATTGTTCCTGATTCAGTCCGCTTCCAGGCAGCCCATCTTTATTGATAAATTCAAAAAGTACCGAAGCCACTTGAAGATTACCTACTTTCACATATTCTCCCATGATGTATTCCTCCTCTAAAAATTAGTTTGACTCCCGGCATACGCCGAGATAATTTTCTTAAACCAGGTGATCTCTCCTCCCTTTGAACGGGTTCAATACTTAGTTTGTTTTCGATTTCAAGTTCTCAAATTTATTGTTTTGTTTTCTTATAATCAATTTCAAGTTTATCGTTAGAGATGTCAAATACAGTCAGTATGGTATGAACACCTTTTTTTCTTCACTCGCAAAATGAAAGCCCATTTTTTAAAAAATAATCACTTTGTGTTTCCATTTTCAGGTAGATAGATCGGTTACTGCCCGACCTCCAACTTATTCATTAATTTATTCCAATTAATGAATTTCTCCAAAAAGATCGATATAATGACACCCATAATGAGACCATTTGTAATGAAAGGCTGCAAGAGGACAGGTATACTGCCGAATAATGATGGCGGGATGTTCATAATGCTAACTCCAACTAGGACCGGCCCTGCTAAACGGAGTATCGTTTCAGAGTTGAATAACGTTCCTTTCAGACTGTTTAATGCGGTCCCGAACAATTGAAGGTATGCGACAAATAAAACAGCGTTACCTATTGTTAATGGTATTGTTCCTAAGAATCTCCCTAATGGAGGAATAACTCCAAGGAGAGTAAACAAAAATCCGCTTATAATGAATGGCTTTCGTTTGAATAACTTGGTACTTTGTAAAAAACCAATCGTAGATGTAAATGGTGTAAAAGGGACCAAGCCAAAAATCGAAGTGATAAACGCAAAAATACCTGTTACAAAAATAGATCTCCTGTATTGACTATGTTCCACCTTTTCCTTGTAAACATCTGCAACAGCTTGAATAGAAGCGAAAGAATTCGTTAAATTCAGAAGGACAGCAAAAAAGGAAACAAAAATAATACCAATATTCAAGTTTGGAGTTCCAAGGGGAAAGAAAGTGAATGCCATACCTGAAGAGCTAGCCGTCGGAAGATCTGAAGGGAAAATAATTCGATATAATGACCACCCTACGATAATTCCGATCAGGATTGAGAAATTGCCTAGTATTTTCCCTCCTTTAATCCTTAAAAAGCCGACGAAGATGACAATCAAGATTGAAAACAAACTGACAGGAAGATCAATTGTTCCACTTTCGGTTATTTTAAACATACCTTTGAAGAAAATAAAGATGAGCTGAAAGGTCAGTAAAAATATATAAACACTTATCACCATCGGCTTAATTACTTTTTGTATGATATAAATCAGGTTAAATGCCGCAAGCAGTACGGTTACAGCTCCAGCCAGCAAAATACCTGTTGCAATACCTCCCCCTACGGTTTCAAAATCCAATCCGAGTGCAGATGCAGAGATGCCCATATTTATCATCAGACCCCACATTAGCCCTGAATGGCTGTCCAATAATGGATAACGATGCCCAACCCATGCCTGCAGAATACAGGATATTCCGGTAAAGATAAAGGAGCACCTTATCGTCATTTCAATTGTTTCTGTAGGAAGCTGGAATGCTGCTCCTACAGAAATTGGTACGACAACCGTATTGGCAAAAATAAAAAAAAGCCACTGTAAAGAGGAGAATAATGTTACAGTAACTCCTTGCTGTTTCATCTTAATCATCACCATTTCCGATTTCTGGATTTTTATAAAATCTGTTTGCTAGTTTTTAAGGAAGCCAATCGTAGAAATTACAAAACAATAAAAATATAAGCGAAGCGCTGTCTTCACTACAATCGCTTCGCCTTAATCACTTTTTTGTTTTTTAAAAGAAGAAACTTAAATTATTTTGTAATGTTTAATAAACTTAGCATTTTTTTAATATCTTGTTATATCCATAGGCAATGCCCCTGCAGCAAAGCCTACAAACATGAATCGGCTGTTTCCTGTATTTCGCATTCCATGAATTTGATTAGGCTTGGCCAATACTACCATTCCTTTCCTGATCGTGATCTCATTCTCTAGGTCAGGGAAGTATGTTCCTTCCCCCTCAATGCAGACCCAAATATCATCAACATTCGAATGGGAATGTAAATATACTTCCTGCTCAGGTTCAAGACACCAAACTGCCCCAACAGTTTTATCCGTTTCATAGAAATAATTTTTTTGTGGTGCATTAGAATCGAATTTTGCTATTTTATCGATTTCAAAAACTCTTTCCTCTATTATCGACTTTTTGTTCAAAATTACATTCTGGTCCATACCTCAGCACCTCTTTTATATTTAATGGTTTTGAATTACACTTACCGGATCTCCCTAAAATACAATTCTGCCCGCATTAAATCTCTTGAAGTTATCATCTACTCATTTCTTCTATATGATGTGACCTTTTACAAGGTTGCATCACGATTACAATCTTTAGAGTAAACATATGTTAAATTTTCTCTGCCTACCGCATAGGCTGCTTGATGTACATATGGACCCATAAAAATGTAATCTCCTTTCTTTACAGGAACCCACTGATTATCCAGATTATACATCCCTTCTCCCGAGAGTAAGTAGGCTCCATGTTCTTGCACATGTGTTTCGATGAATGGATGAGATGCAGCAGGATCAAAGGAAAGAATATGAAAATTCATATCAAAATCTATATCAGCAGGCAAAAGATCCTTAAGATGGACATTATGCATATCATCATAAATCCTGAATTCGATGTTGTTCGCATGGTTTGAATGAACCCATGGCCTCCGTCCTTCTAGCGGACGATACTTTTGCTTATATAGGAAAAGTTTAGAATCTCCATCCGATTGGTTTTCTAAATACATCTTTGTTCCGGGCGGACAATATAAATAACCGCTTTCATCGAGGACAAACTCTTGTTCACCTGCAGCAGCTTTTATTTTCCCTTCAATAACATAGACAAATGTCTCAACATCTTCTTGTCCACCAAACCCCTCGCTGTTCTTTCCATCCTTTTGCATTGTCACAATGTAATCGACAAAGCTTGCTCCAAGCTTTGGAGAACCCAAAATGGAAATGATACAATTCTCAAATCCCGGAATAACATTATTAACCAATCCTTCAGGTGCAATTAACGCATATTTACCGTGCTCAATTATTGATCTGCTTGCTAATAAATCTTTAGGATAACCCATCTTTTAAACTCTCCTTTTAATCGTATTTTATTTGAAATATGTGACTCATGGTGTGCCCATTTCCCGCTATAAATCAACTTATAATTGTAGCTTCTTTTCATATATTATTAGCTTGTGTTAGAAACAATTAATTCCCTTATATAAATATTAACCGCTTTCATTTAATTAGTCTTTATGCCTAATTGATAAAAACGTTTTTTATTTTTGTGCATTATAGATAAAAAGATTTTCTCCAGTCCTTTATGCTTAACAATCTAGATTTTAATTTTTTCCACAGTGGTAATGCTTCCATTTTCAAAAACAATATCCCCATTGACGATCGTTGTTGTTACTTGCCCTTTGAATGTCCTGCCAACATAAGGCGACTGCTGATGGCGGTAGAACAAATCTTCCTTTTTCAGCTCGAAGCTTTTGTTCAGATTAACTATCGCCAGATCAGCGTCGCTATCAACGGCTATTATCCCTTTATGGGGATAAAGGCCAAATAACTTAGCTGGATTCGTTGATGTTAATTCAACAATTTTCCCCAGAGGAAGATTACGGTTGAAATGCCCCTCTGTCAACATAATATTGAGCGTAGATTGGGCACCGGAAATCCCGCCCCAGGCACTGAAAAAGTCATCATTTATTACTTCTTTCATAGAGGCAGGTGCTGGTGAATGGTCGGATGCTATTACGTCAATTTCACCGTTTGCTACAGCTTCCCATAATTGTTCTACTTCTTCATCATCACGCAGTGGAGGGCAGCATTTTGCCAATCCGCCTTTTTCCTCTAAGTCTTTTAATGTCAAAGATAAATAATGAGGACATGTTTCTACCGTAATATCCAGGCCTCTTTGTTTTGCCTGATTGATGACTTCCACTACTTTGCGGCTGCTCGCATGAACAATATGCAGTTTACACCCTGTAGCTTCTGCATATGAAATTATTCTTCTTACCGCTTCAATTTCGGAAATTATCGGTCTTGATTCGACGAAGTCCTTTGCAGTCGTCTTTTTTTGTCTTTGTTTTTCTTGTGCAAGCTGATCACAAATCACTGTACTTTCAGCATGAACGGCTAAAAGTGAACCAACAGAGGCAATTTCTCTCATCCCTTTAAAAATCGTACTATCATCGACATGATTGAAATCGACAATTCCGCTCGGTGACATAAAAGCTTTAAATCCAATTACTCCATTTTCATCAAGTTCCTTAATATTCTCAATATTTTCCGGTATAAGTCCACCCCAAAAGCGGCAATTGACTACCGACTTTTCTTCGGAGCAAGCTCTCTTTAATGCCAAATATTCTTTATTGATTGTTGGTGGTGTACTGTTCAATGGCATATCAAAATAGGTTGTCACCCCACCTGCCGCTAAACTTCTGCTACCAGTTTGAACACCTTCCCACTCAGTTCTGCCTGGCTCGTTGAAATGAACATGAGTATCAATTAATCCTGGGAGGATGTGCTGCCCCTCAGCATTAATTTCTCTTGTTGCTAAAGCATCAATATTTTTTCCGATAGTCACTTCTTTAATTTTCCCTTCCTTAATTGCAATATCTCCTTGAACAATCGAATCAAACATTACAAGATTTCCATTTCTAATGAGTAAATCATATGTAGCCATAGGTTCATTCCTTTCTGTGGGAAATCAAATTTTATAAAAACTTTTAAGGAGAATCCTCTTTTACAAGTTGCATAATGAAGAGACGAACATCTTGCTTTCTACAACTGAAATCGTATATATTCCGAATTAAATACAACTATTACTTTCTGAACATCGTTTTGAGATTTAGTAGATTCCGCTAAAACTTCTATCAAGCAATTTTGGAATGAAACTTACAATCCATTTCCCCAACTTAATCACATCCACCTTTATGAAGACAGGAAGCGAGATGCGCAGCCTTGGCTGTTATCTTGTTTTGTACGGCACCCTCACCAAGGCCGTCAACACCGATCCATTTTTTTAATATTCGGACTCTTTTCCTGACTATTTCACGTTTCCATCAATTAAGCCCCTTTAACCACATCCTCTCGTTTCTGTTGCGCTTTTTAAACAAGGTTCTTTCGTAAAGATTGTTGTTTTTAAAACGAAACTATTTTAGGTTGATTGGAGCGGAAGTGCGAGACTCCTGCGGGAGCAGCGGGACAGGTGAGACCCCACAGGCGTTTACGCCGAGGAGGCTCACCGCCCGCACCAAGGAAAGCGAGCACCTGGAGGGGAAATCAACCACACTGCACTACTTCGTAAATAGCAACAAAGTATGCGGCGAACAGCCTTAAACAAAAACAATATAGATGAACGAATGCGAGCATCGTACCTGAGAAAAATGATAGAGAACTGGCGGATTGTATACGCTTCAAAATATAAATATAGTTTCTAAATATAATAAAAACTTGGGATTTATGGAATGTAAAAAAAATTTTGAAAACAGTTTCATTAACCTTCAATCCTCTATACAATTGATTATAAGCGGATTCATTCACAAAATCATTATGCGATGTAAACAATTTCCATTTAAATTTTTGTCCAAATTTAACAAGATTCGTTTGCTTCCCTTTCTAGTAATAAAAACTGACAAAATGTAGAATTAGAAGGTGTATGATGAAAAAGGTAGAAGATTTATTTATCGTTGATGTGTTTCAAGAAGCCAAAATTATTGCTGGACATGCCGGACTTAAAAGGAAAGTAGAATCAATTGAGATTTCAGAAACACCAGATGCCATCAATTTTTTAGCTAAGAACTCCCTATTATTGACAACAGGATACGCTTTTAAAAACGACCCCCATGCATTATGCAATCTCATTTCCCAAATTAATGAACTTCCATGTGCAGGGATTGCCATTAAACTTAAAAGATTCATTGATGAGATCCCGCAGGATGTAATCGAATTGGCCGATTCATTAGAATTTCCAATTATTCAAATTCCAGAGACATTAACATTAGGTGCGGTTGCTCATCAATTATTAAGCTTTATATGGGATAACCAAATTGAAGAGTTATTCTATGCGATGCATATTCACAAGGAATTTACCAATATGATGATAAAAGGCTACAGTCTGAATTCTTTAATTGAAAATCTTGGCTCCCTATTAAAATGTCCTGTTCTCCTACTTGATCCTATTGGTGATGTGACATCCTTTTCTCATCATTTTCGTACAGGAAGTATGAAAATCGTTATGAAAAATGTTCAAGAACAAATTAAACGTGATATAGAAACATACCTAGAGAAAAACCAGCTTACTATCGACATCCAAAATACGGACATTTCTATAAAAATGTTTCGGGTGAAAACAATGCGTCCCTATCCTTATTTTCTATTAATTCTTTACCCTGAGAAGCTTTCATACCCATCTTCACAATTAGCTATAGAACAAGCATCAACAGTCATTTCATTCACGCTGCTTAAAAACGAGGCTATTAGAGAAAACAGTCGTTTGTTAGAAAATAACTTTTTTGCTTCCCTTGTTGATGGAAAGATTTCTAACAAACAAGAAATTATTCATAGGGGAAAACAGCATGGCTTAATCGACAATATGAAATATGTATGCATTGTATGTAAGATTGATGATGATAAACAAAACGCTTTACAAAAAAGTGCAGACATAATGAATAGATTATACGACTATTTATATAAATTTTTACATAAATCATTTTTAAAAATAGATACTAACAACATCGTTTTTATGAAAGATGGATATTTTGTTATTTTGATGCAAGCTCCTCTGAATATTAATGATTCGATTAAAAGTATAATAGAAGAAAGGCTGAAGGAGTTCCAGAATGAGGCTTATTCAAATCTAAAAATTTCGTTGTCGTTTGGAGTTGGTAACTTTTCTAATGACCTTACCTATATCCACCTTACATACGAAGAGGCAGTGGAAGCATGGACAAATGGGGCCGAACTGTTTCAAAATAAATTTATCAACTTTTACGAGACCAAGCAATTAATCGAACTGATTCGGTTAATTCCCGAAAAAGATTTAAAAAAATTTTATGAAAATACTTTACGTTCTTTATCATACCCGAAAAATAAAGATGAAAAAGACTTAGTTAATACCTTATTGGTATATTTGGATAATAATTGTGAACTTGCTATTACATCCAGGAAACTGTTTGTTCACCGTAATACCGTTAAATACCGAATTGCCAAATGTGAGGACATGTTGAATTATTCCGTTCATGATGCAAAAAACTCACTTCATTTACGGATAGCTTTACTCATGAGTTCAATTTTCAGGGGTAATAGTGATTAATAAGTTATTGTAATCACTACTAAAGCAGATATTGACTGAAGGTAAACTGCTCCACGCAGACAGAGATCAATATAAAGAGTAAATCTCGACCTTTTTTTCTGGAAGTGTCTTGGATTATGGAGGAATCCAGGAATTTCAGTGGCTTTTTTATGAACATACAGAACTCCTTTTATTACATTGGATCATTGTCGATACGCATGACTGTTTCATCGAATGAAGGATCTTTGTCCTATAATTGAAATGTATTCATTTTGAAAAAACTCGTGTTCCGATACAGTCGGATCACGAGTTTTTTTGTAAGTTCTCTTTTAGTTGATAGCTAAAACTTATAAGTTCCTCAATATTGTTTTGTGGCTATCTTAATCACTGTAGAGTAAAGGACTCTAGCTCCTGCACCCATATCTTCTACAGTCACGAATTCATCTGGGTGATGACTGAGACCATCTTTACAACGAACGAAAATCATTGCAATATTCGTTACCTCCGCCATAGCCATTGCATCGTGACCAGCACCGCTTACAAGACTGATAGGACTGCCATCCAATTCGCTAATGGACTCCTCGATTACTTTAATCAATTGTTCATCACAGTATACAGGATCAGCTTCCATGACCTGTTCAAAATGAATTTGGAGTCCTCTAGCTTTTGCTACTCTTTCACTTTCAGTTAATATGGCATCAATGGCTTTTTTCTTACGATCCACATTTAAATCACGGATATCCAGCGTTCCTGTTACAAGGCCAGGTATTACATTACTAGCACCCGGACTTACAGTAAGTTTTCCGATGGTCGCCACTAATGGTTCATTTTGGATAGCGATGTTCTCAATGTAGGAAATGAGATCACTAGCTCCTAAAAGCGCATCTTGTCTAAGGGCAACAGGAACTGTCCCTGCATGTCCAGGTTTCCCGATAATTTCAAAATAAAATCTTGTAGCACCAGCAATCCCACGAACTATGCCGACAGGTTCATTCTCCTTCTCAAGCACAGGCCCCTGTTCGATATGAAGTTCCAAATAAGCGAGAAGTTCTTCTGGAGTACGACTAGCGTCTTTATAAGCATATGGGTCAGCAATACCAATTCCTTTTAACGCTTCAGCAATTGTTATTCCTTGTTCATCTGCTCTTTCTAAATCTTCAGCAGTAAAAGTTCCTGCAATCGCTTTACTACCAAGGAAAGTTGAGTGAAACCTTACTCCTTCCTCATCACAAAAACCTACCACTTCGATTGGATTGTATAATATAATGCCATTATCCTTAAGAGTTTGAACAACTTCTATTCCAGTTATAACTCCTAGAATCCCATCATATTTACCTGCTTCAATCACGCTATCTAAATGTGAACCAATCATTAAGACTGGAGCTGTTGGATCTTTCCCTTCATAACGTCCGATTATATTATTAAGAGCATCTTTTCTTACCGTCATCCCAGCTGCTTTCATCCACTCTTCAACTAGACTTTCTGCTTTTAAACTTTCCACTGTGAAAGGTAGTCTAGTGACACCAACAGTTGTGGATGAACAAGCAGCAAGTTCTTCGGTTCTAGTGTTGATTCTTATAGCATCAACATCCTTCTGGAGTTTAACCAAACGATCACTTCCCTGCCAATTTAATCTCTAAGTAAAATTTTTGTTATTTAAATCCAGTTACTTAATATGCAAAGTCATATTAACACTTTATTTAGTCTTTGCTCAATAGGAATTCTGCATGATAAGCTAATTAAAAGTTAGATTAAACGGTGACAAGCAAAAGCACTTGTCACCGTTTAATACATATCATACATATATATAGGCTAACTAACTAAACGCCCTTTTTTTGAATGTAATAATGACCATGCATCAACGAGAGTACGTTTTGACTGTGCAATTACAATATCAGATGATTCTGTACCGACAGGTTTTACTTCAAAAGCGACTATATTCTTTATACCTTCACCGATGTAACCAATTTCTAATAGAGATCGTAAATACTCCGCTAATTCAGGAACATCAACTTCACTTCCTGGATATCCGAAACGCGGATGCTGATCGCCGTAAGCAGGATCAGAAGTATCTTTAATATAGCAATTTCCGATATGGGCATGGTTAATATAATCACGAGCTAACGTTAATGCATCATGAGACGTTTCACGCTGCATTGGTAAATGACTTAAATCAAGCATTAAACCGAAAGTGGGATCTACTTTACGAACTTCTTTTGCAACTTCAACAGCAAGTTTATTCGAACCGATTAAACATTTCTTATCAGTCTCATCATCAAATGTTTCAAGTGAGAGTACTAAATCACCTTTAGATTTTGCATAATCGCATAATTCTTTGATAGAATTCGTTAGTAATTGTAAGGCAACATCTTGTTGAGTATCTGGTTTAGCCCCACTTAAGAAACCAAGTTTAGCAGCATTTACTTCGTAAGCCTGGTCAATTCCGCCTTTTACTAAATCGATAGCCCTTCTACGCTCAGCTTCATCAAAAGAATTAAGGTTACCTTTGTTTCTTAATAGAATCGGTTGTGCACCAAATCCTACATTCATTCCACCGGATTGTAAAATTTGAGCAGCCTCTTTACGTTCTTCAGGATTGTTAATAGATGTAATTTCAATTCCAGAGAAAAAATCATCTTGTACAATTTTCTTAATTGTTTCAACAGCTGGGCCATCTCCACCCATTGTTTCCGGATAAGCCATGAAGTGAACAATTCCGACTTTCATAGAATTATGAAGATTTGCTGACATTGTTTCGCCGATTTTTCGGCTTCCCTCCTTTAATGAACCCATTATTTAAGTACAGTCAAGACTGCTTTTCATTACTAATATGTTTTTTGAAGCAATAGGTTATATCCCATTGCTTCAAAAAACACTTCCATCAAGAGTGATGATTATTTAGAATAATCAATTTTTTCTGAGTATTTGAAGCCGTTAAGTGCACCGTTATTAGAGAATTCGCATGCGTTCTTAGGATCTGGATCAACTATAACTTCGATTAAATATGGTTTACCTGAGTCAACTGCACGTTGCAGAGCTGGTTTGATATCATCATAATGTGTAACAAGCTCACCACGAACACCCATACCTTCAGCCGTTTTAACAAAGTCGATTCCGCGCTCTTCATTATCACATAATTCATTTTTGTAAATTAAGTCCGTAGAAATTTGACGTCCATTGTAGAACCAGTTTTGTTGTTGACGAATTAAACCCATTAATGAGTTATTCATACAGAAAATAATGACCGGAATATCATGCTTTGCAGCTGTAGCAATATCTTGTAATGACATCCCCAAGCTTCCATCACCAAGGATGTTTACACTTTGTCTTTCAGGAAATGCAAGTTTCGCTGCCATTGCTGCACCAAGGCCCCAACCCATTGTCCCCGCACCGCCAGTTAATAAGTAAGTTCTTGGTACATACGTTTCAAATAATTGAGAAGACCAGATTTGGCTGATACCGCAGTCATGTGATACGAAGGCATCTCGATCTAAGAATTCACGAAGTTCTCGCAATGCACGCTCTTGTCTGATTGGAAGTGTTGTGTAATCCGTTTTTCGTGCCCATTTCTTACGCTCTTCAGTTAAGTTGACTCTAGTACCTACTTCGGCAGTTGCAGCTACTTGAGCACCAAGTGCTTTATGGGCTTCTGCAAGTTTAACCATAAATGTTTTAACATCAGAAACGATACCTAAAATCGTTGGTACAACTTTACCAATTTCCTTATTATCAAGATTTACGTGGATAATTTTCTTACCGTTTTGTGTGAATACAGAAACATTACCAGTTGAACGATCAGCGAAACGTCCGGCAAGGTTGATTACTAAGTCAGCTTCAACAATTGTTTTGTTACCGAATGGAGTATCAAGCATCGTTCCCATACGTCCAGCGAATAAAGGGTGATCGTTAGGGAAGGTATCCATCCCCATGCCAGAAGTTACTACAGGGATTTGCAGTTCTTCAGCTAACGCTTTCAATTCAATGGTAGCGTTTGCAATGTTGACCCCTCCACCAGATAGTAAGACCGGTCTTTTAGCATCTTTTAATAATTCCAATGTTTTCTCTATATCAGCGTCAGAAGCTTGTGGTAAGTTATCGACTGGAGTAGAACCGATAAGTACATCTAAGTCGACTTCTATTTCAACTTTTTGTTGATCAACTGGTAAATCAAGAAGAACTGGACCCTTTCTGCCAGTAGTAGCTGTTACCCATGCTTCATGGATAAATTCAGCAGCTTTCGAACCGTCAGTTAAACGGTATGCAGCTTTCGTTACAGGCTTTGCCATTTCAACGATAGGCGCTTCTTGGAATTGCATGGTTCCAATTAAACTATTTTTTTGTTGACCGGTAATGGCTATCATTGGAATGGAATCCATCCATGCACCGTACAGGCCAGTTAAGAAGTTAGTTCCGCCAGGACCTGATGTGGCAGCACATACGCCTACTTCACCAGTTGCTCTTGAATAACCATCAGCCATGAAAGCACCCGTTTGTTCGTGACGAACAATATATGATTCAATTTTAGTTAATTCTTTTACTGCATCATAGAATGGTAAAATCGCAGCTCCCGGTACACCATAAACATGTTTCACCCCTCTTTTTTCTAAATACAAGGCAATTAACTCAGCAGCTGTCATTTTTTGTTTAGCCATTTATATCTCTCCCTTTTGATCCTTTTTTATATTTTCAAAGATTTGAGCAATTGAATCTTTATCCCCAACGTTGCCCGGAAATACGATATAAGGTGTATCTTTGAACTTAGCTTCACTTCCGGTTAACCATACTGGAACACCGGCGATCGCTTGCCCTAAAATTTTTGCATATTTAATATCTAAGCCGTCAGTTGCCACATCACTCGAAGTTATACCACCTTTTGCGATGATGAATTTCGGCTTTACTTTTAGTGAGCGAATAACTTTAACTAAAGAACTTGAAACAGTTTGACTAATCTTTAAGTTTTCTTCCTTATCTTCCGCACTAATCAAATCTCTACTCGTATATACAAGCGTATCGCGATTAGAAGAAATATTTTGATCTACTAATTGACATACTCGTGTTAGCTCTTCAATTCTTGTTTCTTCATTTAGAACTTTCACAACACTCATTTCGATTTGTTCAATCGGGTATTTACTCATTAGTTCCTTAATTTGTTCCGTAGTTTTATTCGTGTGAGAACCTACTATAATAAAGCCACCATTGTTTTGGCTTTCATCATTTGAAACAATCTCATTAGCTGATAAATATGGACGATCCTGAATTCCCGCAATCGATTTTACAATAGATGCTGCAGTTCTAAACAAGAATTGCTTGCCAGAATCAATTGCTTTAAGGACAGCTAATGATACGATGTCCAAATCATAATAAGATTTAGCATTTACTATAATAGGAGCATTATTGTTAGCAGATAGTAATATCTCATAAACTCTATCAATGCCGCCATTGTGAATATCTTTCAGTGAAATGATCAATGCTGATTCTGAAGCTACGCTTCCATCTGTCTTTTCTTCAATCCATTTTGGCAAATTAGCGGTTTTGAAACCGAATACGGAATCATTCGCAAATTCTGTTTCATTTACTGGGACAAGCTGGCCGTCCACACCTAAATAATGAATATTATCTATGGTGTAACGATGTGCTTCAAAAAAAGCCGGAATGATTAAATGACCTGAAATTTGTACATCAGCAGTTTTTAATAATTCATCTTGGAGCACATTAATTTCAAGTGGATAATGCCCTCTTAATGTTGAGTCACTTCTACTGATAATTGAATAATTGATTCCCATTTCCTTAGTAACGTCAACAATGTTTTGGACAATCTCCCTATTGATGTTTTCCGTCTTTTCTGCATTATAACTTCTTGTGTTTGTTAAAATATAAAGTACACTTCTCTCATCAGATAATCCTTTTTTAATCCAGTCTTTTCCCCAGTCCGTGATGACAAAAATATCATGTACCGTTTGGACACCGGTTGGATCATCATCTAAAACGATAAACTTATGTTTTGTTTGATTTAAATGAGCTTTGATTTCAGCACGAAGGCTGTCATCCGATTTAGAGAAGAGGTCTAAAGTATCCTTTAAACTTAGATATTGGGTTGCGTTTGACAAAAACCCTCCCCCTTTCATTATCTAAAAATGTGATTAGCTAGTTACTCTATGCCCTAATAATTCATTTGCAGTAGAAATAATTCGGTGTGCTCTTAATTCAAATAAATCAAGTAATTCATCCATTTTTCCAGAAACCCCAAAACGGTCATTTGTACCGATTCTTCTTAATTTAGCTGGTTGGTTTTCCGATAATACTTCAGCAACAGCACTACCTAATCCACCTATAATTGAATGCTCTTCAACTGTGATGACATGTTTTGTTTTCGCAGCAGATGCAATAATGGCTTCTTTATCAATAGGTTTAATTGTATGGATGTGTAAAAGTTCGGCGCTTACACCTTGCTTTTCCAATTCACCTGCTGCTTTTAGTGATTCATCAAGCATTATCCCAGTACTGATGATAGTTATATCTGATCCTTCACGATATTTAATTGCTTTACCTATTTTGAATGGTTCTTCTTTTTTGGTAACGATCGGTACTGGTAATTTGCCAACACGGAGGTAAATTGGTCCTTCATGGTAATAAGCAGCTTCTACTGCTTTTTCCATTTCAACCGCATCAGCTGGAACAATTACCGTCATACGTGGAAGTGAGCGCATTAAAGAAATATCTTCAAGCGGTAAATGTGTTGCACCTTCTTGTGCAGCTGATGTACCAGCGTTATGACCGACAATTTTCACATTGTTATTTGAATAACAGACTGAAATTCTCATTTGATCAAATGCGCGCCCAGTAAGGAAGTTTGCATAAGCATTGGCAAATGGTACTTTACCCGCCACTGCCATACCGGCTGCGGTACCTACTAAATCACATTCAGAAATACCGATGTTAAAAAAGCGTTCTGGAAATCTATTTTTATATAGATTTGTCATATTCGATTTTGCGCAGTCCGCGTCAAGTACCACTAAATTGTCATGTTTTTCTCCAAGTCTAATTAGTGCATCAGCAAAACCTTTACGTGGTGCTTCTTGATTTGCCATCTTAAGCCAACTCCTTTAAAGCGATTTCTAATTGCTCATCATTCGGAGCCATTCCATGCCAATCATGGGTATCTTCCATAAATGAAACTCCCTTGCCTTTAACCGTATGAGCTAGAATTGCAGTAGGTCTGCCTTTAGTGCGTTTAGCTTCTTTATACGCTTCATTAACTGCATGAATATCATGACCATCAATTTCAACAACGTGCCAACCGAAAGCTCTAAATTTATCACCAAGATTTTTTACACCTTTTACATTTTCAACAAAATCATCAAGTTGAATTTTGTTCCAGTCGATAATCGCACAAACGTTATCAAGATTGTAATGTGCAGTTGTCATTGCCGCTTCCCAAACTTGACCTTCTTGTAATTCTCCATCACCTATCATGCAATAGGATCTTCTATTGCTGCCATCCAGTTTTGCAATTAATCCAACACCATTAGCTACTGACAATCCTTGACCAAGTGATCCTGAAGATATGTCTACACCTGGAATATGCTCTCCACATGGATGTCCATGTAACCTACCGTCAACATCCCTGAATGTCATTAATTCTTCAACCGGGAAGAAACCTTTTTCAGCTAATACTGAATAAAATACAGGTGTACAATGCCCCTTAGATAAGAAGAAACAATCTCGGTCTTGCCAATCTGGGTTGTCAGGATCAACATTCATGTGTTCAAAAAATAGGACGGACATTAATTCAGTTGCCGATAAAGAACCACCAGGATGACCACTTCCAGCATGGTTCGTCATTTTAACTATGTGCCGGCGAATCGTTTTCGTTAGATTATTATAAAATTCGCCTTTCTCTTTAGAAAAATCCACTATTTACTCCTCCTTTTAGTCGCACAATAAGCAACGTCGTTTCATTAAATGGTTAAAAAAATAAAAATAAGTAACTTGTTGCTTATTAACTAACCTTGTTTCTTATTTTGATATTATCATCGTTTTTTGAATATTTCAAGTATTTTACCATTAAATTTTTTATAAAAATTTTCGTAGGCCAAAACACCAAAGTTCCTATTCAAAGATAAACTTGATTCAATAAATTTCCACAAAAAAAGAAGTGGTCTTATACATTCTTTCAGACTGTAGACAATTTGAACGTTCTCCTCTCCGGGCACTCGCTTTCCGCGGGCGGTCGGCCCTCGGCTTTCGCCTGCGGGGTCTCCCCCTAGACGCGCTTTTCTAAGCAGGAGTCTCGAACACCCGCTCCAATCAACTTTGTCTTACCTTTTAGATAGAACACTTTTGCCTAGAGTCATATTTGTTTTAAAATAGAAGTATTAATACTTGAGGTGATGAGGATGCTTTCGAAACATGATTCCATTCAGCGAGATCAACTTGAAATGATTATTTAGATCAACTGGTGCCACCGAACCATTAGTCTTAAAATGGAGGCTGCCATTGATTTCACTTTCATTTATGACTTGGTGAAAGGTTTGTATTAAGAGGTAGGATGCCTTCAAATGAATTAAATCAAGGATTGGACAAACCATGGAAAGAAGCCTTTTCCACCTGATAAATTTGATAAGGAAGGAAAAATCCCGAACCCCTTTTGTTCACAAAAAAAGAATTGGCATTATACCAATTCTTTTTCACATTATTTAATTATCCGTGTAACCAAGCCTCTTGGAAATCTTTTTACCAATATCCATTATAATTGGTTTAATTTCAGTTAATCTTTCTTCAGTCATTCGGATGCTTGGTCCTGATATACTAACAGCAGCTGTTATTTTCTTACGATTATCAAAAATTGGCGCTGCAATACAGGTGATTCCTTGTTCATTTTCTTCAATTTCCCTACCAATACCTTCATTCCTTATTTTTCCCAATTCTTTAAAAAAGGATTCTTTATCGGTAATCGTTTGTTCAGTATGTTTTGGTAAACCATGCTTGTCAATTATATCTACGATCTCATTTAATGGCAGATGGGCCAAGATTACCTTCCCAACTGCCGTACAATGCATTGGGGCACGTCTCCCTACTTGTGAATGTGTTCTAAGGGTTTCACTTCCCTCAAGTTTTTCAATATAGACTACCTCTCCTTGATCATATACGGTCAAGTGGATCACTTCATTAATATGTGATTCTAACTCTTCCAGAAATGGTTTAGCTTGAGTTCTCAAGTCAATAGATTCAAGCAGCATCGAACTTAATTCTAAATATTTATAGCCTAATCTATATTTTTTAGTTTCAGGATTTTGTTCGATGAATCCATGATCTACAAGAGTACTTAATAGTCTGAATATAGAGCTTTTATTTAAATCTAGGTTGGAGGCCAGCTCAGTAACCCCAATCCCTTCTTTACGCTTGCTCACTAATGAAATAATTGTTAATGCCCTATCTACTGACTTAACCATTTATATTAACCTCCGATTAAATCCTATATTACTGATCCTGTTTCTTTATCTTACCACAAGAGCAATCCACAGACATAATACCAGTCAAAAAATAAACCAAAAAAGAAGGTATGACGCCATTAAGGGCAACTAAAGTGCCCTTTTGGGTCAACCTTCTTTACATAACTTTATGTTTGTACGAAACTACTTTTTGCCGAAATGAACTTCCCAATTGGATGACTTACAATCCCTTTCTCAAAATCAAATACTAGTTGTCCTCTTACAAACGTTTTCGTCACTCGACAGTTAATCTTTCTTCCAACATAAGGGCTTTGTTGATGACGGTAATACAAATCTTCTGGCTGAATGGTGTATGATTTATTTGGATCAAGAAGAATGATATCAGCGTCATAGGAAACTTTAATGCTTCCTTTATTTCTTAAGTTAAATATTTCTGCAGGTTTAGTCGCAATCATCTTTGAAAAATCACTTACAGAAACCCCACGTTTCTTAACAGCCTCGTCAAACATTAAATCAACATTATTTTGGCAGCCACTAATCCCTCCCCACACATCAAACATATTATTGGTGTTGCTCTGCTTCATTTCTGGAGGACATGGGGAATGGTCTGAGGCCAGGATATCAATTTTCCCTTCCTTAAGAGCTTCCCATAATTTATCTTGTTCTGCTTTAGTACGAAGCGGCGGGGCGCATTTCGCAACAGGTCCTATCCTTTCAAAGGTTTCCATATCCAACGTGAAATAGTGAGGACACGATTCTATCGTAACCTCTTGGCCTAGTTTACGTGCTTTAAGGATTTCTTCAACAGCCTCTTCACTGCTAATATGAACAAAATGCAATTTGCATCCAGTCTCTTTCCCCAATAACAAAGCACGTTTTACAGCATCAACCTCAGTAAAAATGGGGCGGGACTCTACATAATCCCTTGCTGTTGTCTTCCCTTGTTTTTTCTTTTCAATTGCCAGTTTATCAGTAAGCTCTGCATTCTCAGCATGTATAGATAAAATATGCCCCAATTCCGATAGTTTTTTCATACCTTGATATAAAGTAAAATCATCAACATTTTTAAAATCTCCAATTTCCTCACTGCCACATGTTGCCATAAAACATTTGAAAGCCACAACGCCTTCGTTAGAAAGGTCCTCTAAATCTTGGAGATTATCAGGAACTAATCCACCATACAAAGCATAATCAACATACGCCTTATTTTCAGCAGATCTTAATTTTAAATGCAGTGAACTCTTTGTAGTCGTTGCCGGCAAAGCGTTTAATGGCATATCTACAAATGATGTTGTTCCTCCTGCAGCCAGTGCTTGAGTTCCTGTTACAAACCCTTCCCACTCCGTTCTGCCTGGCTCGCAAATATGGACATGGGCATCTATCATCCCAGGCATGACATATTGATGAGCAGCATCTATGATTTCAGCAGATTCTCCGGTTATTTCTTTTGAAATTTCTGCAATCTTACCATGAAGTATACCGATATCTAGTTGTTCCACTGTATTTTCAATTACTACATTTCCGTTCTTTATAACTAAATCAAACTTCATTCTCCCAACCCCTTTTTGCAATTTTCAGTATATTGACATTGTTCAATTGCCTTGTTCATTTCCTCCTCAGATTGCATCAATCCATTATAAATAGACAGAGAGAATAGCCCCCGGAAACATAGAAATACAAGTCTACTTTTCAAAAATTGTACCCCTTTTGAATTTTGAATCTTTAAATGCAAATTTCATCAAAAGCAAATATGCACTGCCTCCCACAACAACGCCGATGATCCATGCCAGCTCCACTTTTAAACAGGCTGCACCGGCGCCGATTAGCAATGCAAGCACCGCTGCTGGATTATACCCGGCAAATGGACCGTCTTCCTTATACAAATCTGCAACATTCACCTTCTGCTTTCTTAATATATAATATTCGACTAATAATATAGAAACAATCGGTCCTAAAAATGCCGAATATATAAGAATGAAGATTCCAAGACCCTTTGCCGAAGAATCCTGCACAAGAACCCAAGGGAATGAACAAAATGCAAGCAGTCCGGTTATGGTAACTGCAGGTTTATATTTCATTTTTGTAAGCAATGTAATAACATAGGTCGGCGGAATGATATTGGCAACCATGTTTACTGCCACCGCACCCAAAACAATAAATGCGGATACAAAGAGGGTAATATACGAGTTATCCACCACGACCGCAAATGCTTTTACAGGATTGTTGATGCCGGTTGCGGAAGCAAGCATTCCACCGATTGTAAGTGTCAAGCCGTATGCTGTTAAAATAGGAAGAAAGTACAAAAACCCGCGCTTTTTGTCGCTAATACCGGTTTTTAGCTCTCTTGAATAGTCCGCTGCACTTAAAAAGATAGCCGCATAATTCCCCATAAACATCATGATCAATGCAAAGAAAGGTAAGCCCCATGATCCTTCTGCATGAACCCATTTTTCTGCAATAACATCGCTATAGGAGGTTAGTAGAACGCCAAATACATAGAGAAGCGCAAGTACAATAACAATAGACGCAAGCGTTTCCACCCATTTAATGGCATGGAATCCATACAGCGAAAGTCCAATTTGCACTAACTGCAGCACGACAAAGCAAATGGCAACATTATCAAAGGCTCCACCCGTCATAATCTTCGCAATTTCATTCAAGGCAGTACCGCCAATCCAACTTTGAAAACCGTACCAAACGATGGCGGGAATACCGCGCATCAGTGATGATATTACGGAACCTTTCAGGCCAAAGGACATTCTAAGCTGTACAACATATGGGATACCCGTTCTGTATCCGAGCCTATCATTTAAAGCAAAAACAGTTGAAATGATACCAATTGCCATGATAGCTGCGGCAAATGTCTGAAAGATGTTTAACGTAGCGATTCCCGCTACAATCATACTGGCTCCAAGCGTCATATTACCTAGATTAACACCGTCACCAACCCACATGAAAATATAGTCTACCGGACTTACCGTCCTACCTTCCTCGGATTTCGGATTAAGTGATTCATCCACACCCGTATCATGTTGGATCTGCGTTTCTTGTGGAACGTAACTTTCTAAATTTGTAGACATGATACATCCAACCCCTTTTTTATTGTTTGCCGCATTTTAATGCATTGGTTAACAAGTTAGGTCTTAGATGTTTGCCAAGGCTATGATATGTTACAAACTTCCTTCTAAGTGGTCTTTTCCGTCATCATTCACAGGAATTAAAATACGAATTTGTTTTGTTAAAAGTACTATTTTCCATCACTCGATGTATTGTCGCGTATTAGGCAACGTCGTTTCTTTGAATTTGCAAAAAAAAAACCACATGACAACACTTTAAATCTGAAAATGCTTTCAAAGGGCTGTATCACCTCCTTAAAAACTTTAATGGTAAGCGCTTTCATTAACTGTATATCAAATTACAATTAAAGAAATATATCTGACAAGGAAGAAGAAATCTGTAATTCCTCATTAAAATGAAGATTCGACTCAATTTCACTAAGATGAATGAGAGATAAGCGTTCTGCAAGATCACCGTCCCTTTGCTTAATGGCATTAAAAATTTGCAAATGATCGTGAGAACCACATGTTTCCATTTTACCTCTTCCATAGATTGCTATAATCACATAAGTTAGGGAAATCAAGTCTTCCAGATATTGATAAAAATACGAATTCCCTGCGATTTCAGCTATTTTCAAATGAAAATCCCCAGAGACTTTTAAAGATTCATAAAAATCCAGACTACCATAAATATGTCGTTCTTCTTCTACCAGAGTCTCTAGTTCTTTTAATTGTTCCTCATTATAGAGTCTGCATGCTCTTCGCACTGCTTCCCCTTCTAAGATTCTCCTCATTTCAAATACTTCTTTTGCTTCTTCAATTGTTGAACAGGAGACAAAGGTACCTTTATGCTCTTTAATTTTCACTAATTTTTCATATTCCAATCTGCGCAGAACATTTCGAACAGGGGTACGGCTTACGCCAAACGATTCAGCAAGATCCTTTTCTATGAGTTGCATATTTGGCCGAAGCTTTTGCTGGATAATAGCTTGCTTGATTTTTTTATAGATATCCATTTCTAAACTATTCAACACTTTATACCTCCCCTCAATGAAGAATTCAAAATTGAATGCAGTATTGTATACAATACTGGGTAAAAAAATTTGAACTGGATTCTTGTACTAAATTTTATATGATTGATCATTTAAATTAAGTTGTTTAAGTTGCTTCAATCTGTCTGTTTTCAAAGAACATTGCCAAATCTCAAAAGATCTAGCCGCCCTTCCTGTCCCTCAATAAGCAACATCGTTTCAATAAGTGAGTAAAATATAACATTTTATTCTATATTTCACATTTTTTATACTATCACCACTAATTTAGTTTTTCAACAAAAATTTCAAAATTCAGAATATTTTTATCTCCTTATTTACATAAAATAAATACTATTATAGCAGGATGCAATTTTTCTACTTAAGACTATTCCTTTAAGGTAATAACAACTTTTGCACCTCACCACCCCATTATTAATAGCCATATAGGAGAAAGGCTGACCTTTTGAAAGGCAGCCTATCTACTGAGAAAAAAAGATTTTAATGCAGTAACATTTTACTTCTTAGGATCTTTAAACATGGTATATTCCTTACTTATATCACTTTTTAACTTTTATAAATGATTTAATTGCTTTTATAGCAGCTTCATAGTTCGGATGTTCCGTAATTTCCGGAACGTATTCAACATACTGTACGATATCATTTTCATCTACAACGAATACTGCACGGCATTCTATACGATGTTCCTTTATATATGTGCCATAAGCTGTTCCAAATGACATCTTAAAATGATCTGAAAGGGTTTGGGCTTCTTCTATTCCTGCTGCTCCACACCATCTTTTTTGTGCAAATGGAAGATCTACACTAATTGTTAACACTTCTACATCATTTCCTAGATTGCTAGCTGATTGGTTAAATTGCCGTGTTTGTGCGTCACATACTCCTGTATCAAGAGAGGGAACACATGAGATAAGGCGGACTTTCCCTTTTGAATCTTCAAGTGTAACTTTTGAGAGATCGTTTGCTAACACTTCAAAATTTGGCGCTTTATCCCCAACACGAATTTCACTCCCAATCAACGTAACTGGATTTCCAGCAAATGTTACTATATTTGATCTTTCTATAGACATATTATTTTTCCTCCTATTCCCTTAGCAATTCTTCTAAAAAAAGTTATCTTCAACGATAAGTAGTATAGCCATAAATTATGTGGTTAAAGGGTTTATGCATGTATCTAATATATGGGGTACTGTTCAAAGGTTCGTATCATATTACTCCTTAATCATAGTAAGAAGCACTATCACTACTTATTAAAAAGTTTTCAATTTTTTCTTTTACTACGTTCTGAACTGCGTTTTGGACTAAAGTCAATGTTTCAGTCGGTAGTTCCGACCACTCTTTTTCTGTAACATGAATTTCTCGATTAAGAGTTTTTATCATCATATGTTCTAAATCTGTTGCAATATTCACTTTACTAATTCCACCATTAGGAATTTGAATTGCATTCTTTATCATCTCTGAAGGAGTGCCTGAACCGCCATGTAACACTAAAGGTACAGATGTTAATGCACGAATTTCCATTAAACGATCAATATCAATTTTTGGATCTTTAACGAGATAAACCCCATGTGAAGTTCCGATAGAAATCGCTAATGCATCAATACAGGTCTCTTCAACAAACTGTTTTGCTTCTTCAGGCTCTGTAAATAGCTCTTCATCAACGTCGGTTTCAATAAAGTCGGTTGTCCCTATCTTGCCTAATTCAGCTTCTACAGTTACGCCTTTTGAATGTGCATACTCAACAACCTTTTTTGTTATCTCAATATTTTTATTGAATGGTTGCTCTGATGCATCAATCATAACGGATGTAAAACCAACTTCGATGGCTTCTGCAATTACATTGAAATCCTTCGTATGGTCTAAATGTAACACAGCAGGGATCGTAATATTCTCCTCTTGGATCACACGATAAAACTCTCGGCTAAATTCCGCTAAATTAATTCCATATCGTTCCTGCTCCCTCTCAGAAGTTTGAACAATAACCGCAGATTTCTTTTCTTGGGCCGCTCTAAGTATAGGAGCTACCATCTTTGTAGCTCTAGGGGTAAACGAACCGACAGCAAATTGATTTTGCGTAGCTACTGCAAGTACCTTTGTTAATGAACTAACATTGTTTGGTTTTATATTTACTTTCATTCATTCAAACTCCCTTAAAGATGATTTAACTTATTTCGTTCATTCACGCCCTTCAAGTTACCTAATAAGCAACAGTGTTCCCTTTTAATTTTAAATACTTTTCTGAAAATCCAACATTTCCCCCTCTTTCTTACCCACTATCTGAAAAAAAGCGTCTGTATTTCAATGTACAGGATTCGGCATCTGACAGCCTCTTTTCAACAAGGGTTTTCTAAATATAATGCTATTACCACGTAAAAAAACATTCTCAACAAAGATAAATGAATCCATTTACTTACTAAATTAGCAATTCAAATTAGGCTTCCACTATTGTTCCTGACTTTAATGAATTTTCTTTTTCGGTATTATTGCCAATCGTAAGGGCAATAATAGCTGCTACAATGATGGCTGCAATCATTAATATGAAAGTTGAATTGTAAGAACCACCACTGCTTTCAATCATATAACCCATTAATAACGGGGAGATAAATCCTGCAATCGATCCGAAACAGTTAACAGTAGATGAACCTGCAGCCATTATTTTCGCAGGAAGCGTGTCAACAACCAGTCCCCAGAATGCTCCTTGAGCTAAGAACATGAAGAATGCAGCAACACATTGATACGTAATGACCACTGCAGTGGAAGTAGATTGAAGCATTAATAATAATGCCAGCCCACTAATTACAGCATTAGGAATAAACACCCATTTCCTCTTTCCTTTTACTTTATCTGACAAGTACCCACCAAGAATAATGGAGACTGTACCTACTAAATACGGTAAGGCACTGAAAATGCCAGTATCCATTAAAGAAAGCCCCCTAACATTTATCAGATAAGATGGAAGCCAAGAAGTGAAGCCCCAGAAAGTAATATCAAAGAAGAACCAAATGAACGCCATTTGCCATAAAATCGGTTTTTTAAATAGTTCCTTAAAGGAAACTCCTGTGTTTTTTTCTTCATTCGATTTTTCATTCTCAATGTCTTCCTCTAATTCTGCAAGCTCTTCTTTCGTCATTTTAGGATGATCTTTCGGATTATCTTTGAATTTAAACCAGATATACAGACCAAGTATAATGCCCGGAATACCCATTACGATAAAAACGGTACGCCATCCAAATGCCCCAATAATTGCTGCAGCAGCAATAGCAGCAATAGCCGGTCCTAAAGTATTAACTGTTGACTGAATTCCAGTAGCTGTTCCTCGTTGTTTACTGGGAAAGTAGTTAGCTATTCCTTTATAAGCAGCACCTGGTAAACATGCCTCACCTAAACCGAAAACGAATCGAATAAGTAACATAAGTGGATAAGAAAAAATAAAACCAGTCAATGATGTGAAAATTGACCACCAAACAATCGCAATGCTCATCACACGACGAAAGCCAAATTTATCTGATAACATCCCGCCTGGAATTTGGAACAGTGCATACCCCGCAAAGAAAATACTTAACAGTAACCCTTGAGCTGTTGCCGTAAGATTAAGATCTTCACCAATATATGGCAATGCAATAGTGATTACCATTCGGTCCAGGAAAGAAAACAGCCAACATAACCATAATACGAATAAGACAGTATAACGAACTTTCCATTTAGATTTCTTTTTCAGCTGCAGTTGTTTGTTCATTAAACAAAAACCTCCTGAATGATTTCATTTCCATCATGTAAAGTTGTGCCTTTTCTAAACTAGTTACGGTGTTACAGTAAAAACACGGTACATTACCAACTGACAACCTTTATACAAGCGCTTACATTTCTTCCATTCCACAAAATAAATCATTAACATACATCGCCATAACTTTTACCGGTGCTGTAAACTAATTTTATTACCTATTATTTCCCGTCCAATGAAGCACTTCAAATCATCTTTCTCCCCCCCCTTATAAATAGATTTGAAGAATATTAAAACTGAAGATGTTTAATCAACACTTCCAGTTTCCTAATAAGCAACGCTGTTCCTTTCTATAACCAAAAAATTTTGTATAAAAAGAATGATTAGTTATGTCGAACGGTATCACAATCATTGTACTGATTTTTTGTTTTAAAGTACTAGGCAAGAAGGCGTCGCCATAGACTTTATTTCCTAGATAGATTCTTTAGTCCCTTCATTATCGGTTTTCGTTGCTTATTAGGAAACGTAGTTTCAACAAAAAGTCAAAATCATCTTATTTATAATATTCTTACCTGAAATGAATTCTAACATGTGCACGAACCACTTTCAAGAAAATTCTGAATTTTACATCATTCCCCCTTAAAGTTTATGACACAGCCTTTCTCTTTTACTAGTAATGTAATAGTAAATGATATTTTATTGCTTTGATTTTATAAGATCAGATGAACTAATAAAACACCAGCAATTACAATCATACTGGCTTTACCCTATACACGTCCTCGAACAATAGAAGGTTCTTTCGCAAACATGACCATGAATACGATGAACATATTGATAGTTACCTTTGTCATCGGGCGAGCTATTAAAGTGCTCAACAACAAATAAAGAGGGCCATCGTTGGTATAAATCGCCAACAATATCTGTGCAACATGCCGAGTTATCCTATTAAAAATAAGCTCTTAAAACATATGACAAAACCCCACCTGTTTCCCATAGCAACTGGTGGGGTTTCTAACTGGCTTCTACATCTACATCAACCGGGAGGTCCATCTTTGCAATCACGTCCTTTCGTTTAAACGGCTAATTTACTGTATTCATCCAACTGATCTTTAGTTAAATTTTTGATGAAATGGTCAATGTTTATCGACTCGATTTCATACCTTTCACAAATCTTTAAATAACTTTCATAAGCTTTGTCATAAATGTTCATCATCTAGATTCCTCCTCCTGTTATATAACAATAAATTTAACTTATTAATAATATATAACAACCTTGATTTCCCGTCAATGTATTTTTCTGAAAATTCGGTAAGATTTTCGTTTCTCTTAGTATTTCCCATATTGTTCTTAGCTAACCGTCTTATAAAGAAAAAGCCGCCTTAGCGACAGCTCCGATCATAAAGCAAGAAATAAAATGCCTGTTACATTAACGGCCAATGAATAACGTAAAAAACCAACTCTCCATATAGGAAAATTGGTTTTTATCATTTCAACGATAGATTATCCAAGCAATGCAGTCAGTCATTAGTTGTAACTGCTGCAAGCACACCAGTGTATTTAGTTCTGCCACAAATAGCTTCGCCTAAAATTTAGCCTCTCCAAGGGAGACTCCACAGGCGCCGTGCCTAGAAGGCTCCCGGACCGCCCGCGGAAAACGAGTGTCTAGAGTGGAAAATGAATTGATTTCGGCAAACTCGATCATTATCAGGTTTGCCTACAGTCTGAGCAGGTACTCCGGCCTGCTATTTCTTACATATCAACTAAACAGCGCTTTGTTTGTTCCCTTTTTTGAAGGGGATGGGGTCGGGAGTATTTCTTTTTGTAATATAGGACCGTATGTATCGACACGACGGTCTCTAAAGAATTGCAGAATTTTTCTGGTCTCTTCTATTTCTTTTAAATCAATTTCTTGGACAATAATTCCTTCTTCCTCATCAAGTGAAGCTAAAATATTCCCGAATGTATCGCTAATGAATGAACCGCCGTAAAAATTCATGTCCTTTTCCTGGCCCACTCGATTTGTCGCAGCAACGAATACACCATTAGAAATGCCATGAGCGGAAATTGCCTTTTCCCAGGATGATCTTGTTGATATCTCGGGATGATCTGGCTCTGAACCAATAGCAGAAGGATAGAATAATATTTCTGCACCTTGTAAGCTCAAAATTCGGGCAACTTCTGGATACCACTCATCCCAGCAAATCCCGACACCTATTTTTCCATAAGCCGTTTCATAGACAGGATATCCAGTATTGCCTGGAACGAAATAATATTTTTCATGATACTGGGGACCATCCGGAATATGATTTTTTCTTGTAATCCCTAAACATTCCCCATCAGCATCAAATACAGCTGCACTATTAAAATAAATACCAGCACCTGCTCTTTCGTAAAAAGGGACAATCAAGACAATGGCCAATTCCTTAGCCAATTCACCCATTGCGGCCAATGTACCGCTATCTACATCTTCTGCTAAATCATAATTTTTCACACTAACCGTTTGCGGAAAATATTGCGAAGAAAATAATTCCTGCAAGCAAACGATTTGTGCGCCTTTATTTACTGTTTCTTTTATTTTCCCTATCGTTTTTTGAATATTTTCCGCTATGAATTCCCCGCAATGAATTTGAATAAGCCCAACTTTCACTTTTGACATTTTCTCTCTACCTACCTTTTATCATTTTTTATCTTATACGGTTGTGACGACCTGGTTTTCATATACGATCTTTCCATCCATGATCGTCATCTTTACTTCTGTTTCAAGAATTTCCTCTGTTGATATGCTAAATAAATTTTTATTTAATACTGCGATATCCGCTATCTTCCCTGCTTCCAATGTGCCTAATTCCTTATCTCTGAAAGACCCGAATGCCGGTGTAGCCGTGTAATACTTTAACGCTTCTGCTAATGTTACTCCTTCCGACTCTTGCCATGCCTTCCCAGTTAAATCTTTTCTCGTGATTGCCTGATAAATGCCCATCATGGGATTTAAGGGCACTACAGGAAAATCTGTACCAAAGGCAATTTTTGCACCAGTCTCCATGAGTGTTTTGATAGGATAATAGAGTGGTTGTTGTTTTTCACTGATTCTGGCCGTATATGCCTCACTTTCCATTAATTCAATATGTTTAGGTTGAAATGAGGCGATTACATTTAATTCCTTAAAGCGATGAACATCGTCTGGATGCAATACCTCCACATGTTCAATGACATGTCTGGCGTCTCTTTCCCCATTTACGTTTCTCGCTTCTTCAAATGCATCCAATGCTAAGCGGACAGCACCGTTACCAATAGCATGGAAACGAATTTGAAATTTTTCCTTATCTGCCTTTTTTACTAATTGTTTAATTGTTTCAGCTGGAAAAGTGGTCCCGCCTTTTGTTTCAGGACGGTCTTTGTAATGATCCAGTAAAAAAGCAGTATGACTAGTCACGACACCATCTATAAATTGTTTTAATCCAGAAAAGGTAAGCTTGTCTGACTGATAATTTTTTTGTAATTCCTTGGCGGCAGCTACATCCATTTTTAACTCCGGCGAAAAGTGAATTCTGGTTGTTAGTAACCCTTCTCTCTCAAATTCCTTAAAAATTTCAAGGTCGTCTAATGGATTCGGAGCAATTTTAGCTCCGTATAAATCATTTACGGATGTGATTCCCAACCTTTTTGTTTCATTAAGAAAATCTTGGAATAGGTTTATACGTTTTTCTTTCGGTAATTTGTATGCATGTTCTGATGCATACCCAATTGCCTGTTCAAATAGAAGGCCTGTCAGTTCCCCATTTTCATCTTTTCCAATTTCCCCATATTCCGGATTTGGGGTATCCTTCGTTAATTGGATCATTTCCATCGCTTTACTATTGATCCATGCGTAATGCACTTCCGCATTGAATAATAAAACGGGACGATCACAAATATATTTATCCAGTGTCGTTCTATGCGGCAGCACTTTATTCTTCCAATTGGTATGATCCCAGCCAACACCGAATATCCACTCATCATTTGGTCTCGTTTCTGCAAATTCGGCTACTATTTTGGCTGCATCTTCTTCTGAAGCTGCATCAAATAATTTGGCACTATCCTTCTGTAAAATGCTTCCCATCATAATGTGCATATGAAAATCATGAAATCCCGGAATGATCAGCCCTTCTTCGAAGTCATATACCTTTGTTTGATCTCCAAGGAATGACATTATATCTTCTTTAGAACCGATTTTAATCATTTTATTATCTTTAATAGCGATAGCTGCCTGTATAGGCTCATCTTGTAATCCAGTAAAAACATGTTGACCAGAAAGAATGATATCTGCATTTACCATTATTATCCTCCTTGATGCATAAAGCTTTTATGCTTGAATTTCTTTTTCAATCGCACTATCAATAGAAAGCTCTGGCGGCCGCTTACTAAACATTTTCGTATTTGAAAGCAGCATGATGACACCAATTCCGAACCATCCTAGTCCGAGTAAAAGTGCCTTTGAATCAAGACTGGTCCATAACCAAATTGTGAAACTCGTACCAATCATTGGAAGTATTAGATATTTAAGTGCATTAATTCCTTTTCGCTGTTTTTCTCTAATAAAATAATGGGAGATAACCGAAAGATTGACAAAAGTAAATGCAACAAGCGCCCCAAAGTTAATAAAGGATGAGGCTGTCACTAAATCAACAAATAAAGCAGATAAAGCAAAAATACCCACCAAGATGATGTTGTATGTCGGA
Organism: Peribacillus sp. SRI_006; assembly: GCF_057586375.1. Lineage (NCBI taxonomy): Bacteria > Bacillati > Bacillota > Bacilli > Caryophanales > Bacillaceae > Peribacillus > Peribacillus sp. SRI_006. The sequence goes on from NZ_JBYCZT010000008.1 coordinate 164,433, forward strand.
GTTTGAAATTTCGGATGAATATGACCAAATATTTTCTTTGGAAGAACTCCATCTCTCCCCATCGCATACAAAAGCCGCGAAACACTTGCATGAGCTGATAAACCGGAAGCCAGCCCCCCGGTAATGTATCCTGCTAGAAAAATAGATTGAAATAAATGACCCCCGATGTACATGGCAATTTCCAAGGAAGCGGAATCTGGATCTTTAAAGGCTTGGAAATTCGGGTAAACAAGGTGACTGATGTATGAGATGGCGACAAACAGACCTCCTCCTATTAATGCGACGAGGAAAATGGCCTTTGGTATCATTTTTTTCGGATTAATGGTCTCCTCCGAAAATGTGGTTACAGCGTCAAATCCTAAAAAAGATAAACATAAAATGGAGGATCCTGCCAATACTAAAGATAGCGGTATATCGCCATTCACGAATGGAGAACTCATGAATAATGTTCCTGAACCCATTCCGTTCAGTACCCCTTTAATCGAGAGGAATGTAAATATAACGATTATTAAGAATTGAAAGGCAACTAATAATAGATTTATTTTTGTTGCTATTTTCACTCCAATTATATTTACAGCGGTGATTAAAAGGACAAAGGCAATTAACCAGACGGAAAAGGGAACGGATGGAAAATACGCGTTTAAGTAAATGGCGATCAATAATCCATTGATCATTGGCAAAAATAAATAGTCCAATAGGATGACCCATCCCACTAAGAATCCAAGGTGAGGATTAAGGGCCTTTTGAGTAAATGTATAAGCAGAACCGGCAACAGGGTAGGCCTTGACCATTTGACCATAACTATAGGCTGTAAACAACATACCTACCAAAGCTATGATATAAGCAGCCGGCACCATCCCTTTCGTTATTTCCGCAACAACTCCATAAGTTGAAAAAACTGTTGTAGGTGCCATATAAGCCAATCCAAATAGCACTAAGGGAAATACTGTTAACGAACGTCTTAATTTTGCATTCTCCATGTATCACTCCACCCTTATTCGTGATTAATTAATTTATATGCAAATACCATACCAAGCGGAGATTGATTATTTAACGGTTGAATTATCCGTATATTCCCAATAACTAAAATATACTGACTACTTAATGGATTACTAGTTTTATGCAATATTGCATCAATTAATTATGATTGCATAATAGTCATTAGCTACGAAGATGTCTCACCGTGTATTCTGGTTCATACGAATGAGGTTCGAAATAAGCTACGTGCCGTAATGGCGTCATCGTTAAATTGTATCTGGTATGACACGTAAATCCCGCGATTGTTTAAGATGCGATTAATGCTTATTACTACTGTGTCATATAGAAAAAGCCCTCAAAACTTATTTATTTATGAGTATAAGAAAAGGGACCACGAACATCCCTCCCCTTGAAACTACATTATTCGACATCAACTTGGTAACCCAGGTCTTTCTTGCAATCTTTTTGCCACTTCTTAATTAAAGGTATACGCATCCTTGGATATCAACCCATCTTTTTTATGCTTACCAAGTAACTTGTTAAACCTTTTAATGTGCTTGACAATCCTTTTGTCTGCTTCCAGTTTTTCAAAACGGACCACGGTATCCAAATGTGTCTGTAGTGAACGGGCAACACATGGTTGACAATTTCCCTATCTTCTTCGAATTGCTCAACAAGTGTCTTTATATAGAATGCATTAATAATTAGGATGACGGAATACTTCCTTCCCCTCGAAAAAAGTCATCAAGACCTTCGCTTCACCAATTGACGTTACTGGAATCTGAAAGAGATTTTTGTCTAAAACGATCAAGTCCGCTTTCTTGCCCGCCTCTATAGAACCTCTTTCATCCTCTTGGAAAATCAAATGAGCTCCGTTGATTGTATAGCTAGTAATCATATCTTCGAGAGAAGCTTTTTCCTTAGGCCACACTACTTTATTTAGATCGTCTTCTGTGGTTTTGTCTGGATCCAATCTCGTTATCCCTACTTCTAATCCTGTAAGGGGATACATATCTCTTTTAAAAGTATCTGTTGAAGGAAAATCACTCGATGAAGCAACCGGTATTCCGGCTTCAAAATAGCTACCCATATGATTAAGTTCCTTCAACCCCTCACCTCTTACATTGGTATACCAATCCTTACCAAACCAGGAAGGTTGAGGGGTAGGTATTACTCCTAAGTCCTTAAACCGGGCAACATCATCTTCCTTTACCCAGTCTAAATGGGTGATTACATGACGCGAATCCCTTTTTCCATTTAATTTAGCCGCATATTCAAAAGCGTCTAAGGCATTATGAGATGGGTAAAACCCCTGATTGCCAATTGCATGGATATAGACGCGAAAACCTTCTTTATCCAAAGCTGCCACGGTCTTCTCTAATACATTTTGATCCCAAACTAGTTTATTTTCTCCGACACCATCAGCAAATATTTTAATTGTATCTATCTTGTACGACTTTCCTTGATATTTGTCACGGAGTTCTTTTAATCTCCCGATTTGCTTTGTCCCTTTGTTTTCATCAGCCCATAACCCTAAATCGTATCTCACGGTCAATTTACCCGCATTATCAAGCTCTTCAAATGCTTTAAGCAAACTTTCCGTTGGGTAGTGAACAGGCACGAATACTGAGGTAACTCCATCCTCTGCAGCTGTTTTCTGCCAAGTTAAAAGCGTCTTTTTATACTGCTTTACCGTAAAGTCCGGTTGAGGAAGAACGTTAATTACAAGGTTTTCGGCGGAAAATTCGTTTAAAATTCCTGTCGGCTCTCCTGTCTTAGGATCACGTTCAATAGTCCCACCTTGCGGATCAGGGGTGTTTTTGTCTATCCCTGCAATCTCAAGAGCCTTTGAGTTGACTAATATACTGTGATGGCCGTTTGAGATAAAGACAGCAGGTATATCAGGGACAACTTGGTCAAGCAATTCTTTAGGAGCCAGCCCTCTGGATTTACTATCTCGTTTGATGTCATCCCAGCCTACTCCACGTAATTGCTTTATATTGGGATGCTCTTTTAAGTAATCCTTGATAGCCTGTTGGCGTTTTTCCACTGTGGAATAAGGATTGAGACTTAGCCAAAAAAGGCTTTCTGCCATTAGGTACGCATGGTTATGACTGTCGGTAAACCCAGGCATGACCATTTTCCCCTTTAGATCAATCACTCTGGTATCGTTCCCTTTGAAGGCTGCAGCTCCCTTGTTATCACCAACGTAGAGAATCTTGCCATTCTTAACCGCAACTGCTTTCTCCCAACTTCGATCTTTATCAACTGTGTAGACTTCACCGTTTTTAAAAATCAAATCAGCCGTTTGATTCGAAGTTACCTTCCCAGTCACCTTATTCGAACTTTTCTTTTCCAACGAACACCCGGTAAATACCGAACTAAAAAGCAAAGCTATAAAAAAAAGTAAGAAGTATTTTTTCTTCATCGTAATCAAACCCCTATCGATTGATTTTTTCACCTTAGTAATCAAATTACTATAGGAACTAAAAAAAATTTGACATTGAACTATTTAATCCAGTTGAAATACTAAAAATTCATTGGTAATGGCTCAGTTGTATTCAGTAAAGAGGTATCTGGTTTCACAAACACCCACAATATAGCTGCAATAAACACAGGGATTACCGTTACTCCTAAAGTGATATTCCAACCAAAGTTTTCTGCTGACCATCCACATAATAACGGTGATACAAATGCTCCTAAATTCCCCCATAAGTTCATCCAACCTGAAACTGATCCAGAAAAGTTTCTCCCTAAGTCTGTAGCTGCGGCCCAAGAACACACTACTGTGAATCCGAGTGAGCCCAAGCATAATGATAACCACAAAACATTCATATATGGTGATACTGTCATAACAGCCAGGTACATTGAAATAATAAATACTAATAAGCCTGTTATTGCTAAAGAGGATCTAGATATTTGTTTTGAAAATCCTTTATGCACTAAGTAGTCGGAAAGAATTCCACCAGACATTACAGTTATCAGAATTGCCAACCATGGTAGGCTTGCAGCAAATCCCATTTTACTTAAGGAGAATCCCCTATCTTCCAATAGATAAGTAGGTAACCAAACTAAAAAGAAAGTAATAATATATAAAACAACAAAATACTGCACTCCTAACGCCCAAAATTGAGAGTTTTTCAGAAAATTACTCCAAGGTGCCCTTACTTTAGCAGTTTCAACAATTTCTCTGTTTTCAAGTATATATTCTTTTTCTTGTTCATTAACTAATTTGTGAATTTCAGGATAGTCCCTGGCAATAACGCACCATACAGCTGCAATCATTATTCCTAAAATACCAAAAATGTAAAATACAGCTTGCCAGCCAAAGTATTGATAGATATAAACCGTAACGATAGGGGCTATAACTGGTCCAAAATATGAACCTGCCAATAGGGCACTAGAAGCTCTAGCTTTTTCATCTTTTCTAAACCAGTTTGTATTAAATACGGCGTTAGATGGAAACATTGGTCCTTCACCTATTCCAAATAAGAATCTCACTACATACAAAAGACTGTGAGATTTCACTAAACCTGTAAGACCTGTAAATACTGACCACCAAATAAGAGAAAATGCAATCATTTTCCTTGGCCCAAATTTTTCCGCCAAAAGTCCAGCTGGAATTTGAACTAACGCGTAACCTAATGAGAATAATGATGCAAGCATACCAAACTGAACTTTATCCAATCCTAAATCATCCATCATAGGCTTTGCTATTATAGAAATATTTGACCTATCCATGTAAGCGATTACACCTATGATAAAGAAAAACAGTGCAAGTCCCCATCTAACCTTTGTTGGTTTCTTTTTCAAAATATCCCTCCCCTTAATGGATAATGGAATCATGATATTTAATTTTTTCTGCTTAACTTCAGATTTCAATCACTCAAAGTTTTCACCAACGTAAAGCATCTCTTCATCCCTAACAGCAACCGTTACCGCCCAACTTTAATCTTCATCGACTGTGAAAACGTTACTATTATTAAAGATTAAATCAAACATTTGATTCGATTTTTCTTCACCAACGATCTCCCAGTAGAAAACAAACCATTACCCACCTATTGGATTTTCTGAATCCTTTTAGTCGATTGTTCTACTTTCAGAGAGAGGAATACTGTTACTTTGACTATTTCGGACAAATAATACTGAAATAAGAGAGGCGATACAAAGAAATACTAAAAATAATGCCAGAGGAATCCAAGAATTATTGTAAGCGCCGACTAATATAGTCGCAATCATTGGAGCAGTTCCACCAAATAATGCAGAGCCTGTTTGATAACCAAGTGTTATTCCTGTATAGCCAACATTCGTATTAAACATTTCAGTAAACATTGTACCAATAGTCGCCGCAATTGGAGGCCATAGAATTCCCAATCCTACTATTGAAATAACATATAACCAAGGAGTAGATTGTAAGGAAAACAAATAAAAGTATGGAAAGGCAAAAAGAGTTATCCCGATTGTCCCAATAAGAAAGACTCGTTTACGGCCAATTTTATCAGACAACATTCCCATAAATGGCATGCAAATTGCTGTAACGATTGTTGCCACCGTAACTACATTTAAAGCTGTAGTCCTTGAAAAACCCTGTGTTTCCGTAGCATAGGAGATGAAAAATGTGGAAAATAAATAGAATGGGCCCACTTCAACACATTTTGCACCTAAAGAAATCAATACCGCTCTCCAATGAAATCGCAGTGTCTCAAAGAGTGGAATTTTTACGACGTTTCCTTTTTCTTTCTCTTCTTTGAATGCCGAGGTTTCCTCAATCCCTTTTCGTATCCAAATACCAATAACAACCAAAATTGCACTTAGGACAAATGGCACTCTCCATCCCCATGATAGAAATTGTGATTCTGGAAGTAAACTCATTAATGAAATGGAAAATGTCCCAAGTAACATCCCAAGAGGGATACCCATTGCAGGAAAGCTTCCAAAAAAGCCACGTCTTTCTTTAGGCGCAGATTCAACCGCTAGGAGTATTGCTCCTCCCCATTCTCCGCCAAGCCCGATACCTTGAACGAGACGAAAGAAAACGAGGAGGATTGGTGCCCAAAGCCCTATCATGCTATATGTTGGAAGGAGTCCAATACAGACGGTAGAAACTCCCATTAATAAAAGTGAAAGCACGAGAGTATTTTTCCTGCCAAACTTGTCTCCCAAATGACTAAATACAAGCCCTCCAAGAGGTCGTATAAAAAAAGTAATGCCAAATGATGCATAAGCAAGCAATAAACTTACAAATGGATCATCATTAGGAAAATACAGTTTATTAAACACAAGTGCAGCAACGGTTCCATAAAGAAAGAAATCATAAAATTCAATGGTACTGCCAAGTAAACTCGCAAATAATATCTTTTTTGATTTCTTGTCCAGTTTCTTTTTCCCACTCAATTTAACACACCTCCGAATTAGTTATATTTCTGGATGTGGTTTCTTAGGTGTTGAAGAATTATCAAGATGGCCTTCCGATAATTCTTCCACATTTTCTTTAATAGAAGGTAGAGAGCCTGACTCTTACCTCTCGTATTGCTTTCCCATCCGTAATCATCTTGAACATGAGTTAATGAGCTTTTAATTCAATATGTATTATGTATAATGTATTGTGTATACACAGTACATTATAGAAATACAGTCAATAAAGATAAAAGTCGTTCTGGTGAAAAAAGTTTAAAGACAATCGCCATTTGTTCTCAACCGTGGACATATTGATATATCAACCTAAGCAAAGATGTTTATCGGTATATCCAAATTTCCGTGAAATCTCGAGTGCTGCACACTTAACCTTATTAACCAATGGAGGCAACAACTCCTTTTCGTAGTTCACCTCAAGACCTGCAACACTAATGCCCGCTATGATATAACCTTCATGATCAAAAATAGGAGCGGCTACCGCAGATATATAATTTTCAAGTTCCGAGTGACTGACCGTAAATCCCTTTTTTCGAGTCTCTTCTAGAAGAATACGAAGTCTCTCTTTACCTGTAATCGTTCCAGATGCGATCGACTTCAGTTCGGTTTGCTCTAAATATTGTTCCTGTTCATACTTCGGCTGAAAAGCGAGAATAACACGTGAACACGCTCCGGCATATAGCGGCATTCTCCGGCCAATTGCCGTATTAAGCCTTACCCGCTGTTTTGTATCCAGTTTTTCGATGCAGATTGCCTCATTGCCATCAAGTACGATGAGATTAACGGCTTCCCCTACCTTATCATGAAGTTTTTGCATAAACGGCAGTGCTACTTCTTGAATATCGGACCGTTCAGCTACTAAATGGCCAAACTGAAGAAATAACAGCCCAAGTGAGTATTTTCCACCTCTATCTTTATCGAGAAGACCCATCTCTTCAAGTGACATCACCATTCGAAAAACAGATGTTTTCGGTATCCCTGAAAACTGTACGATTTCATTAAGACTTAGCTTTGAATGCGTTAAGAAAAGAGTAAGGATATCCATTGATTTGACGACTGTCTTATTTTTGCTTTGCATGAGTTTCCCCTCCTTAACCACAACAAAAGCCCTTTGTAGAAAGCTCACACAACTTTAACTATTAAACTTAAACAATAATCCTGCCATAAGTTTAGCTGAGTATTTTGCCGTATTTCCCTTCATAGAAGGTTAGTGGTGCCCCTTCGCTAATGTCGAGATCAGTTACTTCTCCAATAAAGAGTGTATGGTCCCCAGCTATTTGTTTACTATGGACCTTACAGACGATGTTTGCTAAAGCATTTTTTATTACTGGAAGTTCATTTATCCAGCCAAATTCAATCTGGCGATTATCTTTAATCTGCCCTGCAAAATGCATGGATAACTCTTTTTGGGCATCTGACAATATATTTACAGCAAATTTTCCAGATTCATTAATTTTATCTAGCATTTTAGCATTTTCGCCTATGGATATGATAACCAACCTTGGGTTAAGGGAAACTGACATAAATGCATTCGCCGTCATACCGTGTGCTTCATTTTCTAAAAGTGTCGTGATCACTGTTACTCCTGTAGCAAATTTCCCCATCGCATTTCTAAAATTTCTATCATCCATCATTTTATAACCTCCTTAAAATTTGTACTGCACTGAGACTTTGACTCAAAAGGTATCTGTTTTAAAAATTTAACCGTCACTTCTTCCGCAACACCTCCCTTCAGCATTTCTATAACTTGACCGCTAATTTCATCATTTTTCCTGCTGGACCCATATCTTATAAATAACCCCTGACAAGTTTTGTTCCAGGTTTTGATTTCTACATGATATACACCTGGCGCTGGCAGGATATACTTATTTTCGGTATGGAACTCCATATTTTTCTTTTTATCGTGTTTATGTCTATTTGAACCATAAACGACCCCTTTAACTTCAAAATGATGTCCCATATAGTAAGGAACAAGGTGGACATCTCCGGCCCTTACTATTTTCCTGATTATGGTTGAACTTATTTTTTCGCCATTATGTACCTGTTTTGAAATCACGGTTACATCAAAAGGGTTATTTTTACTCATTTTTTGCAAATAATCAGCAGTCCCCTGAGCTTTTTTACCAAAGGTAAAGTCAAATCCCACAACTAAGTGTTTAGCTTGAAGACCTAAAACATATTGTTTAATAAAATCAGATGGCAAAAGGGAAGCAAATGATAAATTAAACTTTATGACAAAAAGTTTATCCACTCCAATGGCAGCCATTCTTTCAATCTTTAAAGCCAGGGGAGTTATATATCTCCAATCTTTCTCCAATTTGATTACTTCATTTGGATGTGGATCGAAGGTCATCGCCGTGAATTTAAGATTGTTCTTTTCAGCTATTTTCTTGGTTTGCATTAACAGAGATTGATGACCTAAATGAACACCGTCAAAAAAACCTAATGCCATTACATGAGGCTCCCTTGGATATAGGGATCCCTTTAGTGGATGTGTTAAATGGTAAACTTCCAACTTGCTTCACCTTCTCCGTCATTAAGTTAATAAAATTTTGTCAAAGGGGAAAAATGGTGTTGTCGATTTTATTTAATGGAATACTGGACTTCAAAAACCTTGCATCCGTTTGCTAACCAAGGACCAAGTTTCGTGCCCGGTGGACGGGAATTACCCATACATGCGGAATCAACAACTTTCCAATAATCTTGTATGTGCACTCGTTTTTTAACGATTAAAGGTTTCTGTGTAATGAATTCTGTATACATAATACATCACACAGAACATTCACATACCTGCTTCCTGTGATACCCAATTATCAATTTGAGCATTCAGCACTTGGTCCCTGTGGAAGAATATATCAGAGATAAAAGGCTCCTCGTTGTTTGATGTCACGAGAAGCCATTTGATGGATTGCCATATTGCTATAGGAATGCAGAATCCCGGTACATGCCTCTTTATTGTTCCGTGGAGTAATAGCGGACCTCGAAAATCTTACAGCCATCAGGTGATTTCCACGGTCCATGTTCCATACCTGGAGGGCGGCATGCAACCATTCCTGCTGTAAATTCCTCATTTAGACGCAAATCGATTAAAGATCCTTCAATAATATATAATTCTTCCCAAAAATCATGGACTTGCACGCCATTAGGAGATGTATCTGTCCCTGGACCGTTATGAAGAATTCTTGTAGCGACCCCTGTAGTAGGGTCAGAAGCAATGATTCTTTCAGAAAGGCTCTTAACTTTACTAAAAGGCTGCGCTTCAAAAGTGGTATGATCGACAAATTCATGTTCTTCTTTTTTCTGATCTGCATAATAGCGAACTTCGAAAATCCTGCAGCCATTAGGTGATTTCCATGGACCATGCTCCATCCCTGGAGGACGGCATGCAACCATTCCTGCTGTAAATTCCTCATTTAGACGTAAATCGATTAAGGATCCTTCAATAATATATAATTCCTCCCAAAAGTCATGGACTTGCACGCCATCAGGCGATGTATCAGTACCTGCTTCCAGTTCAAGGATACGAGTTGCTACATTAGTATCTGGAATCTGCGCAATAATTCGTTGAGATGCACCTTCTACAGTTTTTGAAGGAACGGCCTCAAAGGTTTTATACTCAACAAATTCCAACTCTGGTTTTCTATCAATTTTCATTTTTGATTTTTCCATTTCAAACTACCTCCGCATCCACTAAAATATGAACCTGATAATTCAATTGAATTTTGTTATCTGTTAAACGATCATATAATTCTGCTGAAAATGCTTCCCCATAAATGAATTCGCCATTTATAATCGGTAATGTTCCGCAAAACACAATCATATCCTCACTATCATAGCCACGTTCTTCGATAATTTTGAGCAATTCTTCAGGATGCAAGAATTCTCCTAGCTTGCCTGCTTGGTACTCGTTTTTCACCCCATCGACGATCATCCAGCTTCTCATTTCAATGTCATCCCATCGATCTTTTACGTCATCCAAGGCCCAAAATTGTGTTGAAATAGGTTTGCTGCATACTTGTTTGGATTTCTGAATAGACACTTTTTCAAGCCCGCGGTCCGTGTGGTCACTGCCTAGTCCTAAATACCATTTCCCTTCAATTTTCATGATGACCACTTCTGCTTCTCCGCTGCTGCTTTCTTGGATAACTGAAATTGAGTTATTTGTCGTAATGAGATTTGTTGAAAGATCGTAAATCATCGGAACTTGTGGAGGAGCCGGAACGCCGATCTCCTTCAATTCATCAATATGTTTTTTTACAGATTCCTGGTCTTTTCCCGTATAGCCGGCAATAAGTAATCGTTTAGGGTCTGCGACAATATTTCTTCCACAAACATTAATATTTATCAACTGAATTCCTCCTGCCTATCTAATACCCGGTGCTTCAAATTAGGGAATACATCACGTATTTTAGCAACCTGAGCCGGATCAATCTCTGTTTTAATAATAGTTTCTTCATCTCCTCCAGCAGCCACAACAATCCCCCATGGGTCAACCACTTGACTATGACCAGCTAAAAGGACGTCATTAGTATTTCCAACACAATTACTCGAAATCAAGAAACACTGGTTTTCCAATGCCCGAACTGAATTGAATAATTTCCAATGCTCCAGTCTTCTATGCGGCCAAGCTGATGTAACAAGAAGTAACTCTGCTCCTAAATCCACTTCTGCACGGTACAATTCAGGAAATCGCAAATCATAACAAGTTGATAAGCCAACTTTCCCGAATTCTGTATCGACTACAGTTGTTTCATTTCCTCTCGTCAATATTTGACCTTCTTTTGAACCATAACGAAATAAATGCATTTTTCGATAGGTTCCTATTAGTGTCCCATCCGGAGAAAATAGAACACTTGTGTTGTAGTATTTTCCATTATTTTTTTCTATAAAACTACCTGCAAATATATATGACTTAACTTCTTTGGCCTTTGCGGAGAAACGTTGGACAAAATCGCCATTCAATTCTTCTGATTCGTCTATATAGCGATCAAAAGAAAAGTACCCCGTTGCCCACGTTTCTGGTAAAACTATTAAATCTTGTCCTTTTAATCCATCAATCATTGACTCCACACGATCTATGCGAGCAGATTTAGACTCACTATCTTTAATCTCCAATTGTATCGATGCTATTTTCATTACTGCACCACCCTTTCATTTATATTTTTTATATTAGTTCTTCCACTTGAGTGGGAAGTGAATAGCTTCCTAAAAATTCATCCACCATTTGAACCGGCTCATCATAGCCGTAATTTCTAAATGAAAAGCCTTTCGTGACGAAAGGTGCACCATTATAGAACATTTCATACTGTTGATGCCTGCCGCCGAATTCTGAACCAATGATATCCCATACTAACTTAAATAGTTTAATTTTCTCCTCAGCCCCAACTCCCGTAGAACGTATATATTGATACATATCATCTTTCGTTTCAGGATTGATGAGCTCTTTATATGAGGATGGTAATTGTAAAACGCCTCCACCGCATAACTCCCGTAAAATTTTAATAGTGGAAGCATAGATGGTTTCCTGTTGACCGACTACACCATAAAGGAAACGTGGATTTGGTCGTGCCACACCGTTTTTGTCGATGATACAATTATATTCCGAAGCTAAAAGATTACCTTCTACTGAAGCCGCAATTGAAGCGAGTTCCCCTAACTTCTCTTGGACTGAAGGGATTTTATCGATTCCATTCATCGCAGAAACTTTTCGGGCAGCACCAATCAAAAATTTTAATTTAGTACTAAATCTTATTTGCGCTTGATTATTGCCTAATACGTGAGCTGGTGTTTCATGGAACTGAGCTCTCACGATGTCAATATTTTTGTAAACAAAAATATCTTGCCAAGGAATAAATACATCGTCAAAAACAACTAATGAATCACTTTCATCAAAACGGGAGGACAATGGGTAATCAAATGTGCTTGGTGATTTTTCAGCATAACCAGGCCTCGCATAAAATTTTAATCCTTTTGCATGAATCGGCAGGACAAAAGACAAAGCATAATCTTCATCACCAGGTCTGAGTGGTGTAAGGCAACTTACAAATAGGTAATCGGATACGGCTGATGCAGTACCGAGCATTTGAGAACCTCGAACAATAATTCCATCCTCCCTTTCTTCGTACACTCCAACTGGGAGAAATTTATCTTCCTGCTCATGAGCTGCTTTACTTCGATCAATTTGTGGCGGAATAATAACGTATGTTACATATAGATCTTGATCTCGCACATGTTTATAGAAATTCAAAACATTCTTTCCATAACCTTCTCCTCCACGATCAAACACTTCGGGTGAACTGGAAAAAGCAGCCAAAAAGCTGGCAACGTGATCAGGGCTTCTTCCGACAAATCCACAAGTTGCTTCAGACCATTTAGAAATCGCCAATCTTCTCTCTTTAAGTTCTTCCCGACTCCTTGGAATCATATAAATTTTATTTGCTAGCGTACCGTCCTCAGTTTTGTATGTCATATTCTGAGATTCATCCCATGCTAGGTCGTATAAGCCTGCAATGGTATGGGTAATTCCCGTAAAAGCTGGGTGGGTCGTCACATCCTTTACTCGTTCCCCATTTATGTAGATTGCCCTATCATCTTTCAATGTCTGTAAATATTCTTTACCTGTTCTAACCATACCTGATTCCTCCTATATGTTTGAATAAGTACATGTTTTAACGATTTAACAGCACAAAACGAACCTTAATTGTATTTTGTTTAATGTATTATGTATTGTGTATACATTAAAGACTTTGCCAATTCCTATCATGTAATTATGGTCGGTAAAGTCATATTGAATTTTAATGTTTATCCCTTAAATATTTTCACCTATGAACATTAACGACGGGTAAACGCTTTCATTTGCAATGAACTATAGACGTATCTTTCAAAACAATGGCTTACTATTTAAGCAAAAACCCAGGAAAAAGCATACGAAAGAATTTCTCCAAGGTTTTTGCTCTAAACGTGAGAATTGGTTTGACCTTGCTGTAAATCTTCCATTTCATAGGCAAGTTTATTCAAAACCATTATTTTTTGTCCCCTAGAAATATAGTAAACTATCTTTTACTTGGAGCAATCCCTTCCTTCAAGCATTTGATAGAAAATCAGGAATTATCAACAATAATCAATGTTTCTTTTGTTTTTTCCAAATGGTTTAAAATCGCCTGTGAAGCCAGTTCGGGATTTTTCTCCTCTAAAGCCTGGATAATCTGGGTATGTTCCATTAAAACATTTTTCATTCTCCCAAGTTTACTGACTGCTTTTAACCCCATTAGCTGAGTAAGGTTATGAAGATTGTTCAAAACTTGCTCTATTATGGTGAAGTTTGCCAGTCTTGTCAACGAGAGATGAAACTCATGGTCTAGCCTGATAAAACTAATAGCATCATCATTTTGCAATGCTTCTTCTTGCTGCTTCAGAATTAATTTAAGCAACCTCAGTTGTTCAGGTGATGTAATTTCTTTTGTTAGTTTTTTCACCGATTCAACTTCAATGGCACTTCTTAGTAAAAAGATTTCATCTTGTTCCTCTGGAGTAATCTTTCTTACAGTTAAACCCTTCCTCGGAATGGAAACAAGTAATCCTTCCTTCACCAAATCTTGAATAGCTGCTCTTACCGGAGTTCTTGAAGTATCTAACCTTTCCGCTAATTGAACTTCTGTAAATATTTCATCACTGGTAATACCACCAAATAAAATGGCTTTTTTTATTTGATTATAAACTTTATCTTGTGTTGTTCTTTCCTTTTCGATTGGTTTTAAATGAATTCCTGCCATATTAATCCGTCCTTTTTGGTAAGTCTTTACAATTCGAACAACTTGAATCTATATGATTGGCTAAATCCCATATGTGTTATGTATACATAATACATAATACTACAGACATAAGTCAATAATATATTTTCCATTTTTCTGAATTTTAAAAAACGGGCATTATCTTTGTAATTTTCTTAAAACGCAACTTCATATAAAAATCATTATTATGAAAGTCAAAAACATGTAACAAAAGGATAAAAAAATCCAAATAAAAAACCCCCAGATGGGGGATGGATCGATATTCATTTATTCAAAATATCATCTTTTAGTGAAGCAACTTTAGACAAAGCTGTATCTCTGTCAGCTTCATTCACCCCAAAGTGAGCAAGCGCATCATTAAGATGTTTGACAATGGCATTAAAATGGGCAGGTTGCAGATTCAATCCTTGGTGCGCCTTTGCCATGGATTGTCCAGAATATTGTTTTGGGCCGCCTAATGCAAAACTAATAAATTTTGTCTGATGACTCCGTTGCTTTTCCATATCCGTTTTTTCAAAAAAATGATTAACTGTCTCATCTTTAAGGACCAATTCGGAGTAAAAATAGTCCACAACTTTTGCTATCGCTTCTTCTCCGCCGACTTTTTCATAAAGTGTTTGTTCCATATCCACACTCCTAATTTGTAATTAATAGAAGTATTATTTGTAGAAAATTGGATTTTATTCCTTATCTTTCAATAATATCTCCTTCTGCTCTAGTACCCTTGCAACTAACCTGTCCCCTTAAGGCGTAAAATTACTGGAATTGGATTAGAAGATGGAATTTGGACTCTACTTGCAGCTAGGTATGAAAGAAGGCCAGATTACTCGAATGGTTTTCGTTGAAAATCTGCTCATGAATCGATAAAAGTTTACATGTAATATCATTATGCTAATTATTCCAAACTCCTGTCATTTGTACAATACATCACTCAAGAATATGGCTCAATTAAAGTAACTATAGAGAAGGAATGCGATAATGACACCCTGCCCCCTTTTAGGGATTGTACAATTCGAACGTTGCCTCCAGGCACCCGCTTTCCGCGGGGGGCAGCCATCCGTTCCAATCAACTTTTTTAACTTTTAGATAGAACCCTTTTGTCTAAAAACTGAGCGAAGCGTTCCTTTTGGGTGATGACCTCTCCTATTTTTCGAGTGTGCACTCAAACAGAAGGATACCCAAAAAAAACTGAATACATTAATTTTAAGATAAAAAATTTACCAGTTTGGCCAAAAAATAAGTATAAGAATGTAATAGATTGGATAAACTAATAAAAAAGGAGTGGGAGATTATGGAGACTAAATTTAAAGAAGGAACGAAAGAAATGTGGAGCGAAATTAATGAATGTATAACTCGGAAAATCAATGAAAAACATGATTTATCTTTTCAAAAGAAGAGCAATGATAATTATATGAATCTATATATTCAAACAGCCGTCTTACACACGTTATTTGAACTATCAGATGAGTTCAGGAAAATCGAAAGAAAATATAACGGATAGTGATGCTACCGGAAAGGACATACACTAAATTCACCTTAACGGTGGATTAGGATTAAACTCTTTAAGGGACTATTAATCCTAATCCACCTTTTCTTTCCAGATTATTATTTACATCATTACCGCTGCCGGCAATTTGATCAGCATAATTACTGTACCATTTGATTCCCTTCCCTAAAATTCCCTCTTTCTATTCCAACTAGAATCCATGAACCAAAAGAAACCCGACCAGTTTTTAAGGTTGGGGTTTTTCCAGTGTTTTAAGTTTTAGTATAATGCGAATGATCTTAATGGTACGCTAGGTTAAATACTATAATTTGTTGTTTTATTAATATAAAATCTTGTATATTTAAATGAGTATGGTAATAACTTACTGACGTTTGAAACGAATGATCGGTAGCAGCTCCGAATAGCTTTTTAATTAGCTAACATCATTGAAAATAAATATTTTTGGAAAGTGAGCTGAAAGCTGATGTTGTGGTCACCACTATTCGAAAATGATGTACCTGCAGTTTTTCTTCCTTAACGGCAGAAAAACTGCATCTCCGTTAAGGACTGGAAATGTTAAGTTAAAACGGAGGGTACAAAAATGAAAAACACGATAATAGGTTCTTTATATTTATCACTGGCTGCCAGCATTTGGGGCGGGATGTATGTTGTGGTAAAAGTTGTGGTAGACGTTGTTCCGCCGCTTGAATTAGTATTATTACGATATGTAATTGCGATTTTAGCATTGCTGACAATTGGTTTAATAACAAAACAATCTTGGCGGATCGACAAACGGGACTGGCTTTTGGTTTTCATTATAGGACTTGTTGGGAACACCATTTCCATCGTAACCCAGGAAGTTGGTACACTACTTTCTTCTGCGCAAATGGGAGCCATCATCACTTCAACAACACCTGCATTCATGGTGATATTTGCACGTATCGTTTTAAAAGAAAAGATCACTTTAAAAAAATCAATTTCTGTTATTTTAGCGACAATCGGTGTCGGTATCATTGTCGGAAATGCCC
Source organism: Peribacillus sp. SRI_006 (assembly GCF_057586375.1). Taxonomy (NCBI): domain Bacteria; kingdom Bacillati; phylum Bacillota; class Bacilli; order Caryophanales; family Bacillaceae; genus Peribacillus; species Peribacillus sp. SRI_006. The sequence continues at coordinate 181,127 of NZ_JBYCZT010000008.1, forward strand.
ATATTGGCTCATCTCACCAACTTGGAGGCGTATCACTGCTTATTGCTGCGTTAACTTGGGCCCTTATGTCTGTTCTAATCAAACGTGTACCAGGACAATATTCACAAATTGTTATAACGACCTATGCCGTGCTTGTGGCAATTGTCCTTTTAACCCCTGTTACGATCAGTCGACTGGATGAGCTTGATTTTCAAGCCATCATGCATCCATCCATATGGGGCGGCCTTCTATACTTGGGCGTTATTTCAACAGCATGTGCCTTTTTACTGTGGAATCGCGGACTGCAAATGCTTACCGCTTCAAGTGGCGGACTATTTTTCTTTTTACAGCCTATAGTCGGTACTTTTTTAGGTTGGTTAATACTAGGTGAACAAATCGGCTTGTCCTTTTGGATCGGTACAATCTTAATTTTTACCGGTGTGCTATTAGTCATTCGGGAAGAATGACCCACATTAAATTTATTAGAATTATATATTAAAAAATGCACCTTATAGAGCAGTCACTCTGAAACAGGCTGCCCATAGGGTTCTTTTTTACGTTTAAAAAAGGGGGCTTGCAGAAAAATTGTTTTTTTGTTTATAATTTCTCCTTCTTATCCCCCTTTAATAAGGCGGAATCCAATACCCCATCGCACTAGAGTGAATAGCATTATACTAGCTTGTTTGTCTAATGCAATCCAAACTTCCTTCCTCAAGGCAAAAAGATACTTTCTTTTGTTTATTTCAACCCATTATATCGAAAATCCCCTAAAATACATTCATTACGTAATTATTATCATAATTTCATGTACATTTCGAAAGAATTTTTGTTATCATTAATTCATAATCTTGGAAATGAATGCTGAATTTTATAACAAAGGAGGAATCGTTTTTGAAAAATCCATATACGGAATTGACGATTGGAATGATGAGAACGGGGATATTAGGATTCGGCGGCGGGCCGTCTGTCATCCCGCTCATCCGCCACGAAGCAGTTTCCCGTTATCACTGGCTTGACGATGATGAATTCGGGGACACATTGGCGATTGCCAATACACTCCCTGGACCGATTGCCACGAAGATGGCAGCATATCTTGGTTATAAATTAAAAGGCTGGCCGGGAGCCATCGTAAGTGTGGCCGCTCACGTGTTACCTTCATGCATTGCAATGGTTTTCTTGATTGCGTTCATTAATGTTCTAAGTAATTCGGCAATGATCAGTAATATGATTGCTGCTGTCATGCCGGTTGTCGCTGTCATGCTTGGTCAAATGGCTTATGAGTTTGGCGAAAAGGCGGTAAAAGGGTTAGGAAAGGTGCTCGGAATCACCTTTTTTGCGATTTCCTTTTTGCTTCTGCAGGTCATTTCCCTGCATCCAGGTATCGTCATTATGATGTTTCTTTTATATGGAGCGTTTCATTATAAATTAAAGGATAGATTGAAAAATAAAAAGACTGATAGGAAGGAGGAATCCGCTTAATGGGTATTATCATCCCAATAGGAGTTACTGTTTTTCTAGCGTTTTTCATTGCCAATATTCTTGGTTACGGCGGAGGTCCGGCTTCGATTCCGCTTATGTATGATCAAATCGTCACCCGTTATGGCTGGCTAGATAATACCGAGTTCTCACAAATGCTCGCGTTAGGAAATTCACTCCCTGGACCCATCGCCACGAAAATAGCCGCATATGTCGGATATGATGTATATGGCTGGCCAGGATTTCTAGCTGCATTGGCAGGCACGATCATCCCTTCAGCCGTGGCTTTGATATATCTATTAAAAATCCTGCGAAAATACAAGCAATCGCCTATCGTAAAAGGCATGTCACTACTTGTACAGCCCGTGATCGCGATCATGATGTTATTGCTCACCTGGAATATGGCAGCGGACGCGGTCGGGTCCATCGGCTACATCCATTCAATCTTCATCGCTGGATTGGCCTTCTTGGCTTTAGGTAAATTCAAGATCCACCCTGCATTCGTAATCATTTTTGCCTTTGCGTATGGCGGCTTTATCATCCCGCTCACATAAATAAAAAATCCGCCTATTTAGGGGGATTTTTTTATTAAAGCTTCATGCCCATCCGGCTTTTATAACGTTTAATGAGAATTTGGCAATCAACGCTGACAACACCGACGACCGCATACAGTTTCTCATTAAGAAAGCGTTCCATCTCTTGATTATCAGTAAAGATTCCGTGCATATGGAGTTTACTCGGACCGGTCATATGATATAAACTCGTAACAGCCGGTTCACTTTCTAATTGCTGCGCGACCGATTCCAGATATTTTGGCTCAACCTCCACGTTAAAGAATGCCGAAACATGGATGCCGACCTTAGCTGGATTTATGACCGCAGTGAACCTCTCGATCACACCGTTTTCAACTAGATGATTAATTCTCATCTGAACCGCAACTCTGGAAAGCTCCACTTTCTTCGCTAATTCGGTATATGAAATTCGTGCATCCTCATGTAAAACCGATATGATTTTCTTATCGATCTCATCAACTTTCAAGCTGGGAATCTTAAAGTCCTCCGCCATCTTACGTAACTCCTTTTCAATTTCTTTACTCCATTATCGCAGAGAACACCATCGGATCACAACAATCTTCCTTTTCACATCGCATAACAACGCAAGAAATTTTTTCGTATCCCTTTTCAATGAACGCCCTCCTACTTGCCAAGAAATGTCCATCGTTTATGTAATTTTCAAACTTAAGGTGCATCAATTCAACCAGCTGGGTGCAGCCGCCAAAAAGATCGATAGACTTAGAACCGGGCAAATTGACAACATCGCCCACACTTCCTTGATATTCTAATAGTCTGCAGTCCCCCTCCTTTTCTAAGATTGAAAGGGGGGGTTTTACAGACCGTATACTGCAGGATAAAAGTTTATGAATATCCAAGGGACACTTCCTCAATCCTTTGATTGAAAGGTCTTTGCGATATTTTTATATTCCTCATCATTAAGAATGCCCATTTTTTTGAATAATGCGGAATATGCCATTATTTTTTTCTGCGTACGGTTTGTACAATTCATATGGATCAGCTCCTTTTTTACATAGTATTCATTGACGACAAAATGTTTCCTTAATACAAAATATTTTGTATAAACTAAATAAAGAAACGGTCCATTTCACGTTAGAGGTGTACTTAAAATAAGTTCTATATGAATAATTAGTAACAACTTCGAAAAGTGTTATGTTTAATGGTTTCGCGTGAAAATTATGTTTTTCCACGGTTGCCGCATAGCAATCCTACGTATATGTTTTGAGAGGAGTTGCTAAATACTACCTGATTCCCCCCTACACAGGACTTAAAAAAATGACAGTTTTGGCCCATTAACCTATTGCCTCTCTTGCAACAAGTCATCATTCGGATTATCGTTGTTTAATAGATGCGAAGAAATTGAAAAAATCTGCATACTTTCTTCATACTTTTTCGCTAAACTGACTTTATTCATAAAGAAGGTGAATAATCCTGAAAATCTCCTTTAAACTCGGACTATCTATATTTATTTGCATTTTTTTGATGGAAACCGTCTCCATGATTTACTTGCATAATAAAGTGATCCATTCCCGTATCAATCAAGAATTGGAATCACTGAAGGCCCGTGGCAATAGTCATCGTGATGTGTTGGAAATCACGTATTCCGACTCTACCCTTAAGCATATCGGCTTGATGGAATACCATACCGATACAGATGTCGTGATTACTAATACAAGAGGAGATATTCTGATATCTTCCGCAAAGGTAAATGGGGGAATGAACAAAATCTTGGCAAAAAACATCTCCCAAGTACCCCGAAAAGGTATGATCCTCCAATCAAGTTGGAAGGATGAAAGATATATAGCCACCGTCACTCCATTTATCAGTGATAAAGAAAAAAAAGGCTATGTTTATATGTTCAAAGATACTAGAGATGTTGAGGATTTAATCGCACAACTTAATAGGCATTTCCTTTTTGCGACTGCATTGCTCCTTTTATTCATGCTTATCACCATCTATTTTCTATCAAAAGCTTTGACTAGACCGCTTATTTCGATGAAGGAAGCGACAACCAAACTCAGCAAAGGGAATTTTTCAGTGGCTGTGCCGGTACGATCTAATGATGAACTCGGGGAGCTTGCTCAATCCATTCAAAGCTTGGCTAATGAATTGAACTATTTAAAGAAGGAACGCAATGAATTTTTGGCAAGTATCTCCCATGAACTGCGCACGCCGCTAACTTATATCAAGGGATACGCTGATATAACCCGCCGGAAAGATTTGGATGCATCCGAACGAACAAGATACTTAGAGATCATCCATGATGAATCCGAACGATTAAACAAATTATTGGACGAACTATTCAATATGGCTAGAATGGATGTAAATACATTCACCATATCAAAAGAAATCGTCCAGCTCTCTTCATTCCTGCAAAACATTCATGAAAAAGTGTTACCGGCTTTTGCAAATGAAAGAATTCAATTGAATCTGGAATGCAAGGATGATTTATTTATAGCTATAGATCCCTCACGGTTTGAGCAAGTCATTCTTAACCTGTTGGATAATGCGCTAAAGTACTCGAACGAATATACAGTCACTACCATCAAAGCCACTGAATGCAATGGCTGGATTTCCATCTCCATAATCGACCAAGGGGTTGGCATTCCACCTGAAGATGTCCCCCATATCTTTGATCGTTTATATCGTGTCGAGAAATCACGCGCCAGAGATACCGGCGGATTCGGATTGGGGCTATCCATCGTCAAGCAATTAGTGGAGATACAAGGTGGAACCATTTCGGTTAAAAGCAACATGGAGCAAGGAACGTGCTTCACTATCACATTTAAGGAGATAACAAATGAAGACAGTAGTTCTGGTTGATGATGAACAGAGAATGCTTGATCTATTAGAGCTATACATTAAACCTCACGGATATACATGCCTGAAGATGAAATCTGGACATGAAGCCTTACAGTTCTTAGCGCATGAACATGCGGACATAGTACTTCTTGATGTAATGATGCCTGAGATGGATGGGTGGGAAACGTGCGAAAGGATCCGTGCGTTCTCCAGCATTCCCATAATCATGCTCACCGCGCGGGATGCTGCACAAGATATGGTGAAAGGGTTGAAAAAGGGTGCAGATGATTATATTACGAAACCCTTTCATGAAGATGTTTTACTTGCCAGAATCGAAGCAGTGACGCGGCGGATGCATACTCAGGATGATTCTTTGACCTTTAGGGGGCTAAAATTAAATGAATCCGCTTATGAAGCACATTATGATACCAACACAATTCCATTTACACCGAAAGAGTTCTCACTGCTGTGCTTGTTTTTAAAATCCCCAGATCAAGTGTATTCCAGAGACCACCTGCTTTCGACCATATGGGGATTTAAAACGGATACCGAAGATCGGACAATCGATTCCCATATTCGAAATATTAGAGAGAAATTGCGTCATGCCGGTTTTCCAGCAGATCAACATTTGAAAACGGTCTGGGGCATCGGGTATAAATGGAGTACTGTGGTTTGATATGAATTTCATTTCAGAGGCATTACTATCCAGCGGCCCTTTCTCCATTGCTGTAAGTTTAGTATTCAATATATTGATCAGCGTGCTTGGTTTTATTCCAAGTGTATTCATCACGGCCGCCAATATCAGCGTATTTGGATTTGAAAAGGGATTGATCCTTTCTTACATAGGGGAAATTGCCGGTGCAGTGGTCAGCTTTTGGTTATATCGTAAAGGCTTTCAAACACTCAAACCCAAGTTCATGAAGAACCGGTGGGTCAAGAAGCTGCAAAAGTCGCAAGGGTTTCATGCATTTTGGATGATACTGATGCTTAGGCTCCTTCCTTTTATACCATCCGGCGCAATCAACCTTACAGCAGCATTAAGCAAGACGGGAATGATGATTTTCTTCCTCGCGACATCCATCGGAAAACTGCCCGCCCTCCTTGTCGAGGCATATTCGGTAACACAGGTATTGAAGGCATCGGACGATATAAGGATTGTTTTGATACTGTTGATTCTCGTAATCTCAGTCGTTTATCATTTTAATAGAAATAAGAAAAAAGAAAGGGAGTAAAGAGCTTCACTATTTTTTTGGTAAATTGAAGCGATTCATTTACCATTTTACAAACTCCTTATTTTTTTCAAATCGTTAACCCTTTATCTCCAAGGATTCAGAAGGCGACGAGTTCGCAATTTACTATATCCCTGTGCTGCGAATGGTATCCAGCCTTTTTTCTGCGCCGCCTTTTCATCAAAATGGCAAAAGAAAGACATCACGATGGATGGGTCGAAATGCTTTCCTTTTTGTTCGTTTATGAAAGATAATGCCCGCTCCACTGACCAGGAGTCTTTATACGGCCTTCTGCTGGTCAATGCATCAAACACATCCACAATGGCAACGATTCAAGCTTCCAATGGGATTTCCTCCCCTTTCAAACGGTGGGGATATCCCGTTCCATCCCATTTTTCATGATGATGGGGGATGATGGTTTCAGCCACTTCCAGGCTGCTGATCACATCATTGTTTATTTCCCTTGAAATCTTATTCAAAAAATCGGATCCCATTAACGGATGCATCTCGATGATTTTTCGTTCATATGGGGATAACGGGCCAGATTTTTATAAAATCCCCTCAGGAATCTCCGCTTTCCTGATATCATGCACAACACTTGAATGGACGATATGATTCATATAGCTTTTAGATAGTTCAGCTGGCAGCTTCGATTATGAACGATAACAAGCTGCTTGGTCAGGTTTTGGACTCTCAATAAATGCGCTTCACTTTGAACCCAATGATGCTGTTCCTGGAATACCCAGCCAATTCGCATGACAGCCTTGATTTCCCTTTCAAAATCTATACCTCCAATAATCTGCTGGATTTCAACTCTGTCTCTTAGTCACTTTTCTCATTGTCACGGCTCACTCCGTTCATGATTTGGAAGATAGGTTAAATGAACTACATCCGGACGAAAAGGTATATAATACCATACAAGTTTTATATACACTAGTTACTAAGCATCGTTTTGTGAGTAAGAGATGGATTAGTTTCTGACTGTAACAGGATCAGCCTTCGCATCCCTTTAAGCATATTGCATGACGTAGGGTAAATGGGTTCATTTCCGCGAATGTTACACTTATATAATGAGATGATGCCTATACTATCTTCCTGTTTTCTGGAAAAAAGAATGAATTTATTGTGTTTTAATGGGAAATTCCTTTATAATGCGCATTAGATGATTTTTTAGCATTGAATTCGAGAGGAGACTGAAATATGAAGAAACTATTGTACCCAATCATCATTGGATTATTGGCAGTTGTTCTAACGGCTTGTGGTTCGAACGATGAAGCTGATAAGAAAAATGACGAGAAAGAGACTAAAACAACTGAGAAAGAAACGGCTAAAGCAACTGAGGAACAGCAAAAACAGATGGAAGAAATGAAGAAGAAACTGGACAAGCAAAAGGTTGATGAAAAGAAAACGGTAGCCATCGTCAATGACGAAAAAATTTCAGGTGCGGAATATAATACCGTGTTGTCCACCACACAAATGCAGATGCAGCAATTCGGACAAGACCCAACATCCAAGGAGGGCGCCAAACAAATTAAAGAGCAAACGCTCAACTCTTTAGTGGGGCAAAAATTGCTGCTTCAAGCAGCTGATAAAAAGGGCTACACAGCTTCCAAGGCTGAAATTGAAAAGCAACTTGCCGAAATCAAGAAGCAATATGAGAGTGAAGATAAATTCAAGGCGGCATTGAAACAAGCAGGTCTGAATTCGGAAATGCTGAATGCCCAGATCGCAGAGAACATCCCATATACGAAGTACGTTGAAAAAGAGATTAAAGTAGAAGAAGCAACTGATGAAGAAATCCAAAAGTATTACGACCAGGTTGCGGAGCAAGCTAAAACAAGCGGACAGAAGGTACAGAAACTCGAAGAAATGAAGCCGCAAATCAAGGAACAACTAGAGCAGCAAAAGAAACAAGAAAAGCTTGTGAAGCATGTCGAAGAACTTCAGAAAAATGCTAAGGTCGATATTAAGATTTAATGATGAAAAGAGCTGCCGAATTTGGCAGCTCTTTCTTTATGGTCTTTGGTCCGCATGCTAACATCCACGCATTTTCAATTATTTATTCACCAGTTCTAGAGAAACGAGCAATTCTTTCACCTATTTCATCTCGAACACGTTGGAAGGTTGCCCATTTCTCTTCATCTGTTCCTTCCGCTTTTGCCGGGTCATCAAAGCCCCAATGTTCACGTTTGACATGCGGTGGTGTCATAGGACATTTGTCAGCCGCATCGCCACATAATGTAACGACAAAATCAGCATTATTCAATATATCTGGGTCAATGATATCCGATGTTTGATTGGAGATGTCCAATCCAACTTCATTCATTGCTTTTACTGCTTTGGGATTTAACCCATGGGCCTCGATTCCTGCACTAAGCACTTGCCATTCGTCACCTAAATATTTCTTCCCCCATGCTTCTGCCATTTGGCTTCTGCAAGAATTGCCAGTACATAAAAAGTATAGCGTTTTCTTAGCCATGCGGTTTCTCTCCTTTGTTTGTAAAGTAAGGTTTAATGAATAATTTGCAGCCATATATATAAGCCGGCCAATGTGATGAACAATGTTGGGATGGTTAAGATGATTCCTGTTTTAAAGTAAGTTCCCCATGAGATTTTCACGCCTTTTAATGAAAGGACATGCAGCCACAATAACGTAGCCAAAGAACCAATCGGTGTGATTTTCGGGCCCAAGTCCGAACCGATGACATTTGCATAAATAAGTGCCTCCCTGATTGCGCCTGTTGTATGGGTGTCGGAAATGGCAAGAGCATCTATCATGACCGTCGGCATGTTATTCATAAGCGATGAAAGAAAGGCTGCGATGAAGCCCATCCCGACAGTAGCAGCGAATAATCCTTGATCAGCTGTTACTTGTATAAGGTCAGCTAAAATGTTCGTCAATCCAACGTTTCTCAATCCATACACCACGACATACATTCCAATGGAGAAAAACACAATCGCCCATGGTGCGCCCTTTACAACGGTCTTGGTATTTACAGCTGGACTTCGTCTTGCCATAAACAAGAAGAATATGGCGATAACACCTGCAATGATGGATACAGGAATGTTCAAAAATTCACTGATAAAGTAGCCTACCAACAGAATGCCTAAAACAATCCCAGACAGGCGAAACATTTTCACATCCCGAATGGCATCGACTGGCTTCTTCAATTGGGCCATATCATAATTCTTCGGAATGCTCTTTCTGAAGTACAAATATAATACCAGGATGCTTGCTGCTAATGAAAATAGGTTGGGAACGATCATTCTAGATGCGAACTCAATAAATCCGATATCAAAAAAGTCAGCAGAAACAATGTTGACCAGATTACTTACCACAAGCGGTAAGGATGTAGTGTCCGCTATAAACCCACTCGCGATGATAAATGGAAAGATCATTCTCTCTTCCAACTTCAAGTTTCGAACCATCGCCAATACAATCGGAGTTAAAATGAGAGCGGCTCCGTCATTTGCAAAGAACGCAGCGACTAGAGCACCGAGAATGCTCACATACACAAACATCCTTACTCCATTTCCCTTAGCCGCTCTAGCCATATGCAGGGCTGCCCATTCAAAGAAACCAATTTCATCTAAAATCAAAGAAATAATGATAATAGCAATGAACGCCAACGTCGCGTTCCATACAATACTTGTAACAGTAATTACATCGTTGAAGTCAACAACCCCAAATAGTAAGGCAAGTACCGCCCCCCCGCATGCTGACCAGCCGATTGACAATCCCTTGGGTTGCCAGATGACGAATGTCAACGTCAGCAAAAAGATGATACTAGCTAATATAACTGTACCCACTGATGTTCTCCTCCTCGTTAGTCACAACAAATCCGTTTTCCTTGTGCTGTTAATTCTTCTAATTTAAAGTTTTGACTCGGCAAGTCCTTGATGACCGTTTGAATAAATGAGTAATACGAGGATGATTGGTTTAACGAGTAGAATATCCATTGTCCCCTTCTCGCTTCATTCACAATTCCGCTATCTTTCAACTTTCGTAAATGTTGGCTAATAGCAGGTTGGCTCATATCAAACAGGTCTACAAATTCACAGACACAACATTCATGTTCAGACATAATTTTTACCATCGTCAAACGTGTTTTATCACCTAAAAGTTTAAGAACATTTGCCGTAGCCTCTATATCCAACGCTTCATTCGTTTGCATGTTATTCCTCCTAGCCTAATCAAACATATAATCAAATGCTTATGTCCTTATTCAATACAATATCATTGTATAAGCATATTCTTATTTAATCAACGATTAAATATTCAACAAAATAAATTATAGTATGCTAAAAAGATGTTTCATAAAGGGTGTTATTGATTTTTTTGATGAACTAACGGGGCAGGATAGTTGCAGGCATACGTTAGAGTACTGCAAAGCTACTCTTAAAAAACTGTGTCATTTACCTATGTGGAACATAACTTAATGTAAGTAACCCTCCTTAAAACTTATAAGGAGTAATTGTATGTCTCGTGTTACTGGCGATTGTGGGGGATTTGATGAAGGTTCTGCCTAGTAATCGCTTATGCGGGTGTTTATGGTTATAGCGCTGGATTTGCCACAGCCTACGGAAATAGTGCATTTTAAAAAAACGAACTCATGTTGTAGCTGTTTTTTAAAGGAGTAGTTAGAGTGTTTTTTAGACACCAAGAGGGAATTGGTGCAGTGAATCTGTCAACTCCTTATCCTCCCTTCGGTACCGTTGACAGAGGCCATATTTAGCTCATTCTGAAATAAGAAGAGAACGAATAAAGTCTGATTGCAAGAAAATGTATTACCCAAAACCCTTGAACATAAGTTTTAATTTGAACTTTTCTAACATTGTTGAATGAGGGAGCAATTGTATGAATAACACCTATTCAAAATCAGAACAAAATGAACAATCGCCAATAAGTCCTAGTCTCAGACTTGGGCTAACAGCTGCTATTCTTACCACTATTGCAGACGGTCTGACAGCATTAGCAATTTTAACTGCTATGGATGAGGCAATCATTGATTCAGAAAAAGAAAAACAAGATCAAAAAGAATTAGATGAGAAGCTTGAAAAAATGCAACAGCAAATTGACAAATTAACAAATGTATTAACAAAAAGAGGCGTGAGAACAAAGTAAATTATCATTGTGTATATTCTTCTTCAAATGTAAAAATTACGACAGTTCAACACCGCCAAAATCCCTTAAGGAAGTAGGTTCAACTAAAGGGAAAGTTTATAGTTGAATAATAATGTTTGGTCTTTGTTCAACAATCGGGCTATTTAATAAAACAGTGGATTTTAGTTAATTTGACCTGAATGATAAGTACATTCCCTTACCAAGTGCATCGGGTAATTTTATAAACTGTGAAGGGATTGAGAAAAATGTACTATGTTCCCTATATGTATCCGTATCAATATCTTGATTATGTTAATGTACCAATGTATAACTATGGAAGACCGTCAGTTTACTGGAATTTTCCTAATGAGTTAGAGTATGCAAACAGATATGAGTCTTTTCGCTCTTCCAACAGTAGTGGAAGTGTTTTTTTAACAGATTATGGACCAAATCCATTTGTCGTTAATATCAATGAAGCAACGAAGCAAAACAATACCTATCGTACTGCTTTATGGACAGGAACACATTCACAAGTTACTTTGATGAGTCTGAACGTTGGCGAAGATATCGGTTTGGAAATCCATCCTAATGTTGACCAATTCTTACGCATTGAACAAGGCCAGGGCATTGTTCAAATGGGCACGAGTAAAGAAAATTTAAACTTTGAAAGAAATGTCTATGATGATTCTGCAATAATGATACCTGCTGGTACATGGCATAATCTAATCAATACAGGTAATATTCCTCTTAAACTTTACGCAATATATGCTCCTCCTAACCATCCATTTGGTACTGTTCATGTTACCAAAGCAGATGCATTTGCTGCGGAAGACGGAAATGGCAATGGAAAAACAGTTGGTATGACTCCAGATGAATGGATACAGTACACGGAATTTTTGGTAAAGGAAGGATTAGAGGATGTTAAAAGAGGAATAAATTCCACGCACATTCTTCAAGAATTTATTCTAATGGGAGTTCTTGTAGGGAAAGGATATTCTCCTGAAAGAGCATATGAAACAGTAGAAGAATGGGAACGTACAGGAGAATCCAAACTTCTTCAGCAAAGCAAAAATATGTATAAATAGAGTGAAAACTATCATGGTGCGAGCTGAGGACAGTTCCCTTAGCCCTTTTAAAGACCACGGGTAGAATCAGAATTATCATGGTGAACCGATCACAAATAGAAATTGTTATTAATAATGAATATATCGAAAAGTTAATATGAAATATACTAATATTGAGGACAGGGAAACCTGTCTTTTTCTTATATATCGAGAATGCGGTTAATACAATGTGAAATAAATAAAAAAAATCAAGGGTATAATATGACTAACAATAGATAAAATCGGGGTGGGAAAATGCCTGAACATATCGAGGTAATTTTGAGGTCAATTACTTCTTTCAGTTTATTACTAGTTGGAACAAAAATATTAGGTAAACAAACGATATCTCAAATGACAATGTTTGATTTTGTTGCAACAATTTCGCTAGGAGCTATTGCAGCGAATTTAGCCTTCAATACTTCTATTAAGGTACATCATACAATTATTGCATTTACTATATATATAGCAATTATTTTCCTGATGGCACTTATTTCATTAAAAAATAGTAAAGGAAGAAAATTTCTGGCTGGAGATCCCACAATTGTGATGCAAGATGGAAAAATTTTAGAAGGAAACATGAATAAAATGCGATATACATTGGATTATTTAAATCAACAACTAAGGGAAAGGGATATTTTTAACATTGAAGAGGTTCTATTTGCCATAGTTGAAACAAATGGAACGTTAACAGTACTAAAAAAGCCGCAATTTAGGAACGTTACAAAACAGGATTTGATGATTCCAGTAATGCCTGAACAGAAGTTACCTATTGAACTTATTATGGATGGAGAAATAATTAAAGAGAATTTAGAACAAAATAATATAACGTTTTCATGGTTAGAATCAGAGTTAATAAAACGTAATTTATTAAAACATGATGTTGTTTATGCAGTACTGGCTGCCAATGGTAATTTGTATGTTGATACATTTAGGGATCATATTCATTCCCCTATTGATAAAGAATAATTATTGATTGGAACACAAGAGTTTCGTTCACAACCATTCTTCATTTTGTAACTAAAAGTAAAAACTATACATAAAGAAATCCCCTTTCGTGGTTTGTTTTATTAACTCTATTCAGGAAATCCTAACATCCATAGGGCACGAAAAAAGCTCACAATAAGTTTTCTCTTCTATTTGTTCAAAAAAATGTTTAACAAGGCCTATAAAAAGACCAGCCTGATTCATCAGACTGGTCTTTTGGTTTATTCACAACATGAATTCTTTTTAATTTCTAACCTCGCTAGAACGGGGCTGCCATAGCAAGAACGATCGTTTGTTTCAGTTGCAGGAATATCAGAATCGCAGGAATTAGATGCAAGATTCACACTGCAAACTCCTGTTTCAGGCAGTTCCAAGTTTACTTCTTTTGCCCCCTCTACATCCCCTGTGAGATAAGCCACCACGGAACGGACTTGTTCGTAGCCTGTTGCCAGTAAGAATGTAGGTGCTCTTCCATAACTCTTCATCCCAACAATGTAGAAGTTCTTTTCAGGGTGCCGTAATTCCTGTTCACCATGCGGTCTCACCGTTCCACAGCTATGAATATTGGGATCAATTAGCGGAGCAAGCGTGTATATGCTTTCCACAGTTGAATCAAGGTTTATCCTTATTTCATTTAAAAAGCTTGTATCGGGCCTGAAACCCGTACTCACCACCATTTCATCGATGTCACCGATTGTGAATTCTTCTCCGTTTAGTTCTCCTACTACCGTGATTTTATCGTTTGTTGGATACACTCCATTAATATGAAAGGGTGTAAGAATATTGATTCGTCCAGACTCCACTAATTGCTGAATTCTTATGCCCAACTCTCCACGAGCCGCCAGCCCGTCGTTTTCTTGCCCACCGTACACTTCATGGATTTGTTTTTTACGAAGAACCCAGTAGATCTTGGTATCCGTAAATTTTTGCTGTAAGGTGGCCAAATCCAATAGAGCATTGATGGCAGAATGGCCGCTCCCGATCACCAAGGTGGTTTTATTTTGATATCTGTTTTCCAGTTGTACGACGTTAGGAATGCCATAGTGGATTTGATTGTGTAATTGTCTCTCCGCATTCGTCCATATTCCATTTGAAAGGATGGGGTTTGGATTGGTCCAAGTACCTGATGAATCAATGACCGCTTTCGCTTCAATGACTGTTGTGTCACCATTCACTTCTACATAGAGTTGAAAGGGAACCGTGTCCCGTTTTCCTGTTTTTAATTTATCGTGAGCCTTTTTGGCAACTCCGACTACTTTTGCCTGCAACATGATCTGTTCTTTTATTTCTGGAAGGTTACTTAAAGGCAGAAGGTACTTTTCAACCAGTTCGCGACCTGTCGGCAAAGCTTCTTCGTCAGGTGACGTCCAGCCAGCGTTCTCCAGTAATTTCTTTGCTGCTTGATCGATGTTATACTGCCACGGAGAAAACATGCGAACGTGTCCCCACTCCAGCATACTCGAACCAACCGATTCGCCCGCTTCCAATACGATAAACTTCTCCTCTTTTTTCAGTAAATGAGCGGCCGCTGCAAGCCCCACAGGACCTCCGCCTATAATTGCTACGGGTAATGCACTTTTATCAAATTGACCCATCATTATTCCCTCCTAAATCCCCTTAAAAAAGTTGTGATTTGCAAGTATTGTCAAAAAATATACTACCCCCAAGGAGTAGTACAACATACGGAAGACTTCAGCATTTTATCATTAAGCAATTTCAGGGAACGCACGACGGATTCCTTTTCAAACTCATTCATCGTCTTGAAGACCTCATTCAAGTAATCATTCATTTGCTGATCGATGGTTTGATTGACCTTCATTCCTTCTTCGGTCAAAGAAAGGATGGAAATTCTCCGATCTTCAGCATCTTGCTTTTTTGTGACCAAATTCAATTTGATCAGGGATTGGATTTGTCGGCTGAACGTCGTAATGTCCGTTCCTAGGGTTTCTGCAATTTGCTGGATGGAAGCTTTGTTTTGTCGATGTATTTCATACAGGATATGGCTTTGAACGAGTGAAATTTCAATTCCATCAGCGCTACAGCAATTTTTATTCAATAATCCAAACCGTCTTGTCAAGAGTTGGAAGAGACCTCTAAGGTTTTCATTTTCCATTACTTTCACCTCGCTTTATTTATACGCCAATTATTTGCATTTTGCAACTATTTGATTCAATTATTTTTTATTTATCCTTTTAGCTTGTTAAAAGCCGTCATGAAATTTCGGTGAGTTTCCTCGCCGTAATAGCACGCTTCTCCTTTGAAAAAGTTCTTTTCGATGTATTTCTTTGCATTATCCGCCACAGGTTCACGCGATGTTAAAACAAGCTTGAAATAGGCATCAAAATAACTGACAGACAATACGCTTGAATGGTTCACTGTCATAATACTCCTACCCCCTAATTGTTTACAGTAATTTCTCCATAGCCATCACATCGACAAATTCACCGTCTAATATTCCCTGGTTCTTAAACACTCCCACTTCTCTATACCCCCGTTTTCTGTACAATCCTTGCCCAATCTGGTTAAAGGGAAAAGTGAATAACACAATCTTATTGAAGTCATTTTCTTTTGCGTGCTTTTCGATAGATTGCAGCAATAAACCGCTAATCCCTTTTCCTCGATGATCTCTCGAGATATATACGGATAAATCGGCAACCCCTTTATAAGCAATACGGCTGTTATATTGGTTCAAGGAAGCCCAACCGACAATTTCCCCATCTTGCTCGGCGACAATCAGCTTATATCGCCCGATATGCTTGGCAAACCATTCCTCCATGTAGACTTGATCCTTCGTTTCCGTTTCCAACGTGGCAATTCTATCCTCAATCCCCTGATTGTATATATCTTTGACCGAGTCCAAGTCTGCTTCAATCGCTTCACGAATGATCATAACATACCATTCTCCTTTCGTTTGCCAAATGATTTTTTTAATATTCTTAGTCGATTTATAACATCCATAATTGCAAATTACAAGTATTTTGGTTTTTTATAGAAAGGATCAGGATCACTATACGAATAAAAGTGCTTGAAACAAGAAAACTGCCGAATGACCGGCAGTTTTCAGCTTTATAAATATTTACGGTGAATGCCTTTTCCATCATAGGAAAACAGGACTTCTTTTCCTTCTATGACTGATTCCATATGCACGGAGCGGCCCCAAAGCTGATGGATATATGGCATGACTTTTTCGAGATATTTCAGATCCAGCTCAATATCTTCATACCAATGTTTTAGATAAAGTTCCCCATTACGCATGAAGTCCCCATCGTTAACTGTGATATAAGGGAAACCTCCGTTAACCCTCATGCTCACGAGTTGATCACGAACATGTTCCCATGCCTTATCGACGATTTTATAATCCTTGCCCTGCTTTTGGAATAGGTACATATCCTCCCGCATGACCAGGTCCTTCGTCAAATAATTGCGGAGAAAGGAAATATCCGATTCGATTTCCCTGACCTCGAACATCTTTTCCCGGCCAGATCCTGGCTTGACGCCGAGCCTGATCATTTCTTCGGTCGGATTATCATAGCGTTCTTCAATATCTTCAAGCACTTTCAATCCAAGATAATAAGGATTGATGCTGGTCCGTGAAGGCTGCACGACACCTGCGTTCAGTTTCGCGAATTCAATGGCTTCCCCTGAGGATAGATCCAATTCACGGATAATGCGCTGATGCCAGTAGGATGCCCAGCCTTCGTTCATGATTTTCGTTTCCAGCTGCGGCCAGAAATACAGCATCTCTTCCCTGATCATCGTCATGATATCCCGCTGCCAATCGGTTAAATCCCTGCTGTACTGTTCTATGAAAAGCATAATATCCTTTTCTGGCCTTGGCGGGAATTTTTTTCTTTTTTTAATGTTGGATTTCTGCGGTTTATCCTTATTATCAAGATTCCATAAATCATCGTATTGTGTGGCTGTCGGTTTTATTTCCTCTTCTTCTTCCTCATCTTCCATCGTCCAGGCAAGCTTCGGTCTCATCAGCGACGGATCGATATGTTCTTCAATGGCTAAAAGTGCATCCAGGAAGGTTTCCACTTCCTTTTTGCCATGAAGGATTTCATATTCACGGATTCTTTCTGCCGTTGCCGACATACTTTCTACCATATCCCTCTTGGTATTATTGAAACGTACATTATTCTTAAAGAAGTCACAATGCGCCAAAACGTGGGCAACAATCAATTTATTTTGTACAAGTGAATTGGAGTCCAGCAGAAAAGCGTAACAAGGATCAGAGTTAATGACCAGTTCATAGATTTTACTTAATCCAAAGTCGTACTGCAGCTTCATTTTATGAAATTGCTTTCCAAAGCTCCAATGAGAAAAACGGGTCGGCATCCCGTAGGCACCAAATGTATAAATGATTTCTGAAGGGCAAATTTCATAGCGCATCGGGTAAAAATCCAACCCGAACCCCGTTGCTATTTCTGTAATTTCACTAATGGCATATTCCAGAGCCTTTTGCTCCGCTTCATTCATCCGATATCCCCCTTGTCTTCCGCCTTTAAACTAATGTATGAAAAAAAGGAGGAAAAATGCCGTGATCATGAGTAAAGGTCCTCGATAACAGAAAAAAAACACCTCCATGAAGAAGATGTCAGGCCAAATGTTTCATGCAGTTCTGCACTCAATCCCTTTGATATTAAAATTTTGCTAATTCCGGATTCACAGCCTCTTTTTTCATTTTTGAACGGATCCAGGAAATGATGAGCGCTGCAATGATGACAAAACCTAAGTATCCTGTGATTGGGTATACCGTCCCAACCAATTTAATAAAGCCAACGAAACTTGCAAGGAAGGCGAGAATCCCGACTATAATCACGGATAATTTAAATCGTTTCGTTTCCGCAGGCACCAGCCTGGCGGTGAATGCATACAGCATCCCGACAGCTGTATTATAAATCATTCCTAAAAGGATGATTGATAGGATATATCCCAACCATGGAGAAATCTGATTCGCTAAATGAAGGGTAGGCATACCAGAGCCTTCTATGCCCTTCAAGTCGGACATCATCCCCAAATTGATCAAAAATAACAGGATCCCCAATCCGATACCCCCCAGGATTCCTCCCATTCCAGCCTGTTTCTTATTCTTGAAGGTCCCGCCCATTACGGCCAGCATGGCAATTCCGGCAGTCATATTATATGAAACATAAAGTAATGAACCCATCAACCAATTTCCGGTAGCAGCCGTTCCTTTACTTGAAGATGAAATGATTTGATTGAAACTTAGATTGGATGTGAAAAATGAATAACCTGAAATAATGATCATGATAACGAATAAAAACGGTGTGATGGCACTAATGATGGACATTATTTTATTAACATTAAGTAAAAGCGTACCAATTGTAAGCACCGTCATGACGATTGCACCGACCATGCTTGGAATCCCGAATTGTTCCTCAAAAATCGTTCCGGAGCCGGCAATCATGATGACTGTAACGCCAAACAAGAAAAACGTGATGATAATATCGACCACCCTGCCTATAAAGCGGCCGCAAATATGATCGATGATGCTTTTATGGGAACGTGTCTGGAGAGTGCTCCCTAACTGGGTAACTTGCATGCCCAAAAACGCGAATAAAACTGTCGCCACCACAATACCCAATACACTGTAGATTCCAAAACTCGTGAAGAACTGTAACACTTCTTGTCCTGAAGCAAAACCTGCTCCAATGATGATTCCAATATATGCTCCCGCAAGATTTATACTGTTTTTCATATCAAATACCACCTTAATTATATGATTATTCTGACAATTTAAGTTATGAGAATATCTTTCCTTTCTTCATTATCCTTCCGGCTTCAGGGGCAATTGCCCCTGAAGCCGGAAGGTCCTTTAATTCCAACTCTTATTTATTTGTATATCTTTTACTATAGGAAGTGAATTCATCGACCGCTGTGTAATCGACTTCATAGCCAATGCCTGCCGCTTTTGGAACGGTTATGACCCCATCATTCACTGTAACCTCTGGTTGGATGATGTCTTTATGCCAATAATTCGCGGATGCTGCCGTATCACCAGGCATCGTGAAGTTATCAAGTGTTGTCAATGCGATATTATGGGCACGCCCCACACCAGATTCCAACATGCCACCGCACCAAACCGGTACATTCCTTTCTTTACATAATTCATGTATTTTCATTGCTTCCGTTAAACCGCCAACCCTGCCAATCTTAATATTAATGATTTTACAGCTTCCCAATTCAAGGGCTTTTCTAGCATCTTCGACGGAATGTATACTTTCATCCAAGCAAATCGGTGTTTTGATTTCCGCTTGTAATGTGGCATGATCGACAATATCATCCGATGACAAAGGCTGCTCGATCATCATTAAATCAAATTGATCAAGTTGTTTGAATAATTCAATGTCTTTCAGCCGGTAAGCGGAGTTTGCATCTGCCATGATCGGGATATCGGGATATCGATTGCGCACTTCCTTGATTACGTCTACATCCCAACCTGGTTGAATTTTCATTTTGATTCTTTTATATCCATCCTTCAATCCAGCTTCTATCTTTGCCAGTAATTCAGGTACCGTTTTTTGGATGCCGATACTGATCCCAACATCGATTTTTTCCAGCTCCCCGCCTAAAGCCATACTTAAAGGGATATTCTTTTCTTTTGCGTATAAATCCCAGATGGCCCCCTCGATAGCCGATTTTGCCATATTATTTTTACGGATATGCGAGAACATATCCGATACATCACGAGGATGCTCTATTTCTTTATCCAATACAAGCGGAATCAGGAAATCCTCCAGCATGGTCCAATTGGTTTTTATCGTTTCTTCGTTATACCAAGGTGCTGAAAATGCCACAGATTCAGCCCAGCCTGAAAGTCCCTCTCCATTTTTCACTTCCACAAGAATGAACTCCTTATCCAAAAACGTTCCAAAGCTTGTAGTAAAGGGAGCTACCAAATCCATATTTAAATGACGTAAACGCACTTCCGTTATTTTCATCCCGATTCCCCTCTCATTCTTGTTTTTTTAATAAATAGTTTTGAATGTTTTCACCTTTTTCCCGTTCAATCCCGGCTGCAACATATCCTCTGGCAAAAAGAGCTTTGAATAATTCACCGGTTTTTAACCGCCAATCAATCGCAAGGCGAAGATCAGATTTTTTGATTTGTTGAATATCCGTCGGAATGGGGATGGCGATCACCTCGGCATTGGTTTCGAAATGATAATCCTTGATGTAAGGAAAGCCTTGGTCATTCATTCCTGTCGTTACGATGTGTATGGCTTTATCAAGAAGCGGAGTCTCTTCCTTTGCTTCCTGCCGTATATTCCATTCCACCATGAATCGATCAGTGGAAAGTCCTTCATTGAGGGTATCCTTCATATTTCCATAACAATCTTCCATATATGTAGAGCAAACAGCTTTTAGCTTACCGATATTCAAGTTTGCATTCACACTTTCCAATGGATCATATGTCCATGTGATCAAGTCGTAGCCCTTTTTAAGTGCTTCTTCTTTTTGTGCAAGTTTAAGTAATCTGCCGTAGCCCTTCTTTTGATGGGCCGGATGGATGGCTAACATATGTGAACAAAGATATCCCCTTCCGTCCTTGAATCCCGGGAAACTGTATTGAAACCCGACTAACTGGCCATTGATATAGCCGCCTAATACAAGCCCGCCGTTTTTGACAGCCGTAATCGTCTGATGGATGGGAACGCAATCCATGCCCCATACAAGGGCTTCCAGCCGCTGCACTTCTTGTAGATCCTCTAGTCCGGATAGGGATTTTATGATAAATTCTTCAGTCATGTAAGTGGCCCTCCCCTCCATATTTCTCAAAAGTGAGTATGATGGCTTTGGCCAGGATTTCAATTCCCGATAACAAAGCTTCTTTATTGAATGTCATGTTCGGATGATGGAGCCCTGGTGCCAAATCACAGCCCAATCCAAGCATCGTCGCTTTGAGTTCAGGTCTTTTCAACGTATAAAAGTGAAAATCCTCTCCTCCTGTTGTAATGACAGGCGCTACCAAATTTTCTTCTCCAAGCGTATCGGCTATCGCTTCAGACATTATTTCCTGGGCTTGATCGTTCACGGTTGCTGCAGCAACACAGGTTCCCGGTTCGAGTTTCACTTCGACTCCATGGACAATGGCCAAAGATTCTGCAACCTTTTCCACCTTTTTGGTGAGCTCTTTCATCACTGCATTATCCTGTGCCCTTAAATCCAATGAAAAAGTGGCTCTCCCTGGGATGATATTGGAACTTTCGCCGCCAGCAAAAAACTGCGTCATTTTTACGGAATAAGGGATGGACGGATTGAGATGGATTCCATTTAACAAAGTGATGAATGCCGCTCCTATCTCGATGGCATTCTGCCCTTGATGCGGTCTTGCTCCATGCGCATCAGTTCCCGCTATTTCACCTTTAATGAACTGAGCGGCTCCATGCACAATGGCTGGCGCCGCTTGCCCATCTTTCACTTCCTCAACCGGTCTTAGGTGCACTCCATAAAGGAAATCGACATTATCCAATACTTTTTCTTCAATCATCTTCAAGGCGCCCGTACCTTTTTCTTCAGCAGGTTGGAAAATGAATTTCAGCTTGCCTCTTGGACGAAAGCCCATTTCCTTCAATACAAGGAATACTCCTAATGCCAAGGTCATATGACCATCGTGTCCACAGGAATGATTGGCTTGAAACGTCCCTTGCACCTCCTGCCAAAGTGCATCGATATCCGATCGTAATCCGACCGTGAAATCCCCATCCCCGATTTCGCCTACCACACCTGTACAGTCCTCGAATGTTTTTACCGTACACTGATTCCCCGTTAAAATACTTGAAATGAAAGCTGTCGTATTCACCTCATTCCAACTCGTTTCTGGATTTGCGTGTAAATGGTCAAAAATATCGAGTATACGCGGTCTTAATTTTTCGATAGTTTGTGTGATATCCATTTCTGTCTCCCCCTTACCGGTTTAATGGGCATGTTCACCAACTGATGGATGTTTTATCTCAAAAGAAATAATCGTCTTGATTGAACCCATCATATATAGCTTTTCTTTCTTTGAACCCTTGTTCATCCTTAATCGTTACACCAGCGACTAAACTATTCAATAAAGAGAATAACACTGGTGCCGTATCGATCGTGGAAGTCCTTGGTGTTGAAATGGGCAATAAAATGTCAGTGTATTCCGCAATCGGAGCCAGGTCGGAATCCGTAATCCCAATTACAAATGCACCCGCTTTTTTGGCCATTTCGGTTATTTTCACAGTCTCTTTAACATAGCGGTGAAATGAAATGGCTACAAAAACGGAATTTTCAGTCATTTTATTCAACATTAAAAATATATCATCAGTATCAGGCCGATATAAATGAACCTCTTCCCTAACAAGCCTAAGCGTAAAGGTTAACCAATGTGCTCCCGAAAATGATAAACGGTGTCCGGAAATCAAAACATTATCAGCTGCCGCCAATTTATCGACTGTTTTGGCGAAATCTTCGGTTGATAAATTTTTCATGGTCTTTTCGATGCTGATGATATCCTGCCCCATCACCTGAGCCATGAAGTTTGGCTGACTCGCGGCTTCAAGTTTTGAAGAATGATATTCATTCAAACTGCTGCTCTCGTATATCAACTGATTTCGAATAAGGTTTTGAAGCTCTGCATATCCGCTTAACCCCAATGAATAGCAAAAGCGGATGATGGTCGTTTCACTCACCCCAATGTCTATTCCGAGCTTTTGAGCTGAAGTGACTGCAAATGTATGTGAATGCACCAACAAGTATTTTGCTACCTTTTTTTGACCGGTAGATAAACCAGGGAATACTTCTTTAACTTTTTGCTGTAAATCCATAAAACATCCCCTCTGAAGCAAGATATGAATCCGATACTTTTTATATGACAATATGAAGTATAAACTTCATTAATAATAGTGAGTATTTTATCACGGGACTTTTAATAAAACAATAATATTCTGAATTTTTACAATAAGATGGTGGCAATGTCCTTCAAGCACAAAAAAACAGAGATGGACTCCATGGTTTCAGTTTGGCGAAATAAGATGGGGTTCGGAGTACGAGGATGGTTTTTCAGTCGGCGAAAAGGGATCTGAAAGAGGGTATGTGTAATGATTTCCACTCCAGGCACTCGCTTTCCGCGGGCGGTCCGGGAGCCACCTCAGCGCTCCTTGCGACTGTGGGGTCTCCCTCGACACGCTTTTCCCGCAGGAGTCTCGTACCTTCCGTTCCAATCAACTGGAACTTTTTTCAAAAGAATATTGTAGGAAAACTGGCTCTTCTCCAATTCTACAGTCTGGAGGTTCCATCAACTTTTCGACAAAAGGAGTTCGGATTGTCTCGCCCTGAATCAAAGCTTTAAAAATAAACTTGATTATCTTTCATGTTTTTTTACTGCAAAATCTCGTTGGATCGAAGAAATTTGCGACGCTCCTGCCGAATTTACAGGCTAGCCGAGACCCCACAGACGCTTGCTTTGATGCGGCTTGGCAGACAATCGGCGGAAAGGGAACGGGTTTCTGAATCTTTTAAATATAAAACTTCAGGCATGGAGATGGACTCCATGCCTGAGGTTTGGCGACAAAATGGGGTTCGAACCGAATAGTGAGGATGGTTTTTTACTGTAATTCTCATTGGATTGAAGAAATTTGCGACACTCCTGCCGAATTACTGGCTAGCCGAGACCCCACAAGCGCTTGCGCTGAGGAGGCTTGGCAGACAGTCGGCGGAAAGGGAGCGGATTTCTGAAATCAACTGCACTTTTAAATAAAACAACTGCAGGCAAACTGATTTTTCATCAAGTTTGTCTACAGTCTGAAACCACGAAATGAACTCCGTAATTTTATTTTTTATGACGCTTTGCGTAGCCACATCGTTTACATAATTCTTCAACTGCACATCTTCTTGAGAAACCATCATACATATTTTTAGCCCGTTCACCATTTAAAATGTCTTCAAGTGATGTTTCGAATATATTTCCAAGCGGTATTTTCCCTTCACTATCCAAACAACAAGGTACGACTGTACCATCCACCAAGATACCTAACTGATCTCTAAGAGCATAGCAGAAAATATTTTCATCGATAATGTCACGGTCCAATTCCGGCCACTCGAATTTTTCGGCCATGTTTATATAAACCCGGTCCCTTAACTTAATATTATTCTTTTGCTGAAGAGCTTCACTTAAGCGAATGTCCAATGAAAGCTTCTCCTCCAACATGCTTAGAATATCATCGTTCAGGCCATTACTCGCTTTTAATTCAGCCGTATCCATATTCCATAAACGAATGGCACAGATCACTTCACTTTTTTCATTTGCTTCATTTATAAAATCGGCAATATTACTGACATAAGAGTCAAGACTATTGGTCGTATCGTTTGCCTCAAAGCTATGAAGTGAAATATTCACCTGCCGGAGGGCTTTTTTGGAGAGCAGCTTGTCTTTGACCTTTTGAATCAAAGTACCGTTCGTTGTAATATTAACCTTCAGGTCATTTTCAGCACTGATATCCAGGAATGTACCCAAATTTTTATTTAAAAACGGTTCACCCATCAGATGAAAATAAATATGATCGGTGTGTGGTTTGATTTTCTTGATAACATCCGTAAACCCTTCGGGATCCATGAATTTAAGGGTCCTTTGCAAGCTGGAACTTGGGCAAAAATTACACTTCAAATTACATATATTCGTAATTTCCACATAAACTTTCTTAAACTTTCTCATTTTCTAATACCCCTACAATCAAGCTTATTGTTTCAATCTGATACTAACTATACTGGTTAGCTGCCCATAAATGCAATGAAAACTTCATGGCAGCTGACCGTATTGGAATAACAACGAATCCGATATCCCCCTTTTCCGGACTACTTTTAAAAGAAATCAGAAAAAAACATCTTCTCGAGGTGAAGATGTTCGGTAAGATGCCTACCTGGAATTTCGGTTTTTGTCCTGATCTCACTTTCCTTTTTGCTCCGTAACCTTCAAACTAAGTAATTTTTCATTTTTCAAATCATGTTGTACGGTCACGATGACATTGAAGTCCTGACCTTTATCTTCGACCAAAAATCTGAAATCGTCTTCGACGAGATTTTTCGCTACAGTTTTTCTGCCTTTATATTCGTAGTCAGTAATCTCCACTTCAGGATAATCTGCCTGCACTACCGTAATCGCAATCTTTCCGTATTTTTCGTAATCGGGTTTTTGGGCCTGTGCTGAAATGGATCCTGCTTGTATGATCAAAAAAATCCCCATTAGCATCACAATGACTTTTTTCAAAATCTTTTCCTCCTCATACTTTCCGCTTAGTATTATTATGTAAAAATGTTCAGTTGTTATGCAGCTGCTCCGCTTCTTTTACAAGCATGATGCCAACTAATCGATTCCTCTTCCATTCCTCAGGAAACACAGTCAACGGCGGATTGGTTTCATCCACTAAATAACTAAGTTCGATCGTCATTCCCGGGCGGCTGAATTCAGTTATGAACCAATCAGTAAATCCGCTTCCTACCGCTTCTTTCTCCGGAAATGTCAGTTCATACCCCGTCATTTCGGCAGTCTTTTTGGCAATCCCATAATCCCTCACCATATTTTTCCGTTTATTTTTGTAATGCCAAAAGATTTCCCTTCCTGAAG
Source organism: Peribacillus sp. SRI_006 (assembly GCF_057586375.1). Taxonomy (NCBI): domain Bacteria; kingdom Bacillati; phylum Bacillota; class Bacilli; order Caryophanales; family Bacillaceae; genus Peribacillus; species Peribacillus sp. SRI_006. The sequence goes on from NZ_JBYCZT010000008.1 coordinate 206,995, forward strand.
TATGATAGGAAACAGCAATAAGGGGATCGACCTCCTTCGTGAAATCCGTAAGCGCTTTTACTTCGGCTGCTTCCAGTGGTTGTCGGCCTTTATAAAATTGATACGTCGGTTTTGTTTCACGATTCATTACTTCTTTCCATCCAGCCGGATATTGCCTATTCAAATCAATGCCTTTAGCGTTGGCTTTCCACCTGGACCAATTCCTGCTATATCGGTTCATTTTCCATACTGCAGCCTTTTCAAGAACATTTAAATTGGATAAATCTCCTTGCTGGATGCTCACGCCATCTGGATTAAGCATCGGGATGAACCAGATGCTCACTTCATCCAATGATTCCGACGAAAAATCTCCAATAGGTTTGCCCGCTCGATAGGCGGCTGCATACTCTTCAAGCATACGCATTAAAAGTATGGAACTGAGCCATTCCCGTCCATGATGTGATCCCACCAGCAAAATCGATTTTTTTCCTTTCCCTAACTTGACTGCCTTTATATTTTTCCCCTTTTCAGTTTGTCCGATTATTCGAACGTCCAATTCATACTGCTTTTGGATTCCTTGCAAATCCATTTCCATCTGTTCAGGGGAATACACTTCTGCTGCCAGCGATGGTTCAGGGAAAAAAAGAAGCACCAATATTCCAATTACCATTATTTTTCTCATGTACTCACCTTTTATTTTTATTCAGGTAAAAAGCAACAACCGCGGTCCAAATACATCGCCACTTATTGTAAGGAAATGTTCTGTCAGATCTGAACAAAATACAAATAGCTCCTTATTAAGGGGGAGAAGAACATGAGGATTGCGGATTATGATCAGGCATTGTTTCACACACACCGTTCTGATTGGGACAGCTTGTTAGTATTGATGGTTCGGACGAAAGATCACTTTCTTTCGAAAAAAATAGAACATTTCTTGCACGCTTACAGGTTTGAGCATGATTATCAAATCGTTCAATCCCAGCTGTATGCACTGCTTCGTTATCTGGATCATGCGGCAGAAAAAACAAGTGATTATTTAAGTGAACTTCCAAGCTAAAATCAACTATAGTTTTTGCAAATCGGGAAAATTTATACAAGAGGATTAATTATCGGGGATATAACTTTGGCTGGTGAAACCCTATAAAAACAAGGAAGGGTCAGGTATTGAATACCTGACCCTCATTTCATCATTTTTTCATTGTAGCATATGCAGTTGAATACATTTTAAGCTCTTCAATCATACCTTCAACAAGTACCGCAGACTCTTCAAATAAACCATCATTTTCGTAATCGAAGCAATGCGGATCCAGAACCAATTGTTTGGCGATCACATTTGCATAAAGGCTTCGACCCACTGTCCTCATGGAATTCAAGGCATTGATCCCGCCTTTTCCTCCCCCGGAGACAGCCAATAGGGCGACAGGTTTATGCGTGAATTGTTCACTGCTTAAAAAATCCAAGGCATTTTTCAAGGCTCCGCTCATGGAACCATGATATTCCGGGGTGGTCAGAATTACACCATCAGCTTCCTCGATGCTTTTCCTGAGCCCTTGAATCACTTCCAATTGATATTGCTCACCTTCACCTGAATATAAAGGGATTTCGCTATTGCTTAAATCAATAAGTTCCGCTCCGTATTTCTTGGATATGTAGCGTGAGGCAATCCCTGTACGCCCTTGTTTACGTGGTGAACCATTAATGATTACTAATTTCATGAATTAAACCTCCATTATTCCCGATGTTTCCGAGTTCAGTCGCCAATACAGTATACCAAAACCGAAACGGAATTTCCTAGAATTTTGATTTTTCATTCAACTAAAAATCAAAAAAAACGAAAGACCGAAGAAGTCTTTCGTTTAGCTTTCATACATTTAAACCAATGCTTCAATCTTGCTCATGAAATCTTCCATGACTCCCGATAACTTGGACTCAGCTTCTTGCATTGATTTACCTTGGACACCGAAATAGAATTTAATTTTCGGTTCGGTGCCTGAAGGACGCAGGCAAACCCATGTACCATCCTCAAGGAAATACTTTAATACATTTGATTTCGGAAGCTCGATCAATTCTTCATCATTTGAAAGTAATGTCCGCTTCTTGCTGCTTTGGTAATCTTCTTCAATGACTACCGGAATGCCAGCTATTCGGGAAGGAGGATTTTGACGGAATTGATTCAATATTCCTTGAATCTGTTTCGCTCCCTCAATGCCCTTTAAAGTCAATGAACGCAAACCTTCCAAGTAAAAGCCGTACTTTTCAAACACATTCAGCAACCCTTCATATAGTGTCAATCCCTGCTTTTTATAATGGGCACAGACCTCGACAGCAAGCACTGCAGCTTGAATGGCATCCTTGTCACGTGCAAAGTCTTTAATCAGATAACCGTAGCTTTCTTCATATCCGAACAAGAAGCTACTTTCCCCGCTTTCATGATACTGATTTATTTTCTCGGCGATGAACTTAAACCCGGTAAGTACATCAACTGTCTTCAAGCCATATGACTCGGCAATCGTCCGACCGATTTCCGAAGTGACGATGGTTTTTAAGACGACTCCATTTTGGGGAATCTTTCCTTTCTCTTTTTTCTGGGACAGTAAATAGTCCAGGAAAAGTGCACCTGTTTGATTTCCAGTCAGGACAACATATTGACCCATCTCATTTTTAACGGCAATTCCAAGCCGATCGGCATCTGGGTCCGTTGCTATCAATAAGTCTGCCTCCACCTTGTTTCCAAGCTCAATGGCCATTTCAAATGCAGCTGGTTCCTCTGGATTCGGAGACTGAACTGTCGAAAAATCCGGATCCGGCAATTCCTGCTCCTTAACGATATGCAAATTTTGATACCCTAAGCTTTGCAGTGCCCGCCTGACGGATTTATTTGCCGTTCCATGAAGCGGCGTAAAGACGATTGACACATCTATTTCCTCGGCAAGCTGCGGGTTCTCGGGAACCGTCAGCAGCTCACGATTATAGGCAGCGTCCAATTCCTCCCCAATCATTTCGATGAGGCCCTGCCCTTTAAGGACTTCAGCTTCTTCAACCTGAATTTCAAGCTCACTTTCAATGGCATTCACATAGCCGATCACCTGATCCGCTGCTTCCGGCGGCAATTGTGCCCCATCTGACCCATAAACCTTGTAACCATTATATTCAGGCGGATTGTGGCTCGCCGTGATGACGATTCCAGCAAAAGCATTCAGCTCGCGAACCGCAAATGACAATTCTGGAGTTGGACGCAATTCATCGAATAAATAAGCCTTCACCCCAAATGTAGCCAAGGTCTTAGCCGCTTCGAGTGCAAATTCCGGGGACTTATGTCTCGAATCATAAGCAATCACAGCCCCTCTTCCTTTTGCTTCTTCCCCAAACGAAGAGATATATTGAGCCAACCCAACCGTTGCCTTCCTTACAGTATAAAGATTCATCCGGTTCGTTCCCGCTCCGATTTCCCCACGCATTCCGCCTGTGCCAAACTCTAAATTTTTATAAAAGGCATCTTCGAGTTGTGCTTCATCCTGCTGCATTTCCTCAAGGAGGACACGTAATTCCCCATTTAAATTCTGGTACCCTGCCCAAGTAGTGTATAAAGATTTCCAATCCATCTCCAACATCTCCTCCCAAACGCCTTATTTGTAATTATTATGTATCTGCCTTACATATACAAAATTATCATATTTATTCCAATAAATGAAGTAAAGGCTCGTAATGAAAAGAACCTAATCCAGTGTTCTTCACATCACGAGCTGTTTTTTCCTATTTATTTCCCGCCATCTTTGTAATGCAGATGGTAAATATCATGACGGCGATCTTTCAATTGCTTTACAGTACCGGACTGACGCTCCCGCCTTAAGATCTCCAAATCGACATCGCCAATCAGGACCATCTCAAGGTTCGGGCTGGTTTCCCCGACTATGCCGTCACGTGCAAATTCGAAATCCGAAGGAGAGAAGATTCCCGATTGGGCATATTGGATATCCATATTTTCCGTTTGCGGGAGATTTCCAACCGTTCCGGAAATGACGGTATAAATTTGGTTTTCCACGGCACGTGCCTGGGCACAATAGCGAACTCGCAGGTAGCCTTGCCTGTCTTCTGTACAAAATGGAGTGAATATGATTTTGGCTCCCATGTCGGTAGCAATCCGGGCGAGTTCCGGGAACTCAATATCATAACAAATTTGTATGGCGATCTTACCACAATCCGTATCAAAGACACGAACGCGGTCACCTGCGTTAATACCCCACCATTTTCTTTCATTCGGTGTAATATGAATTTTATATTGCTTTTCAATCGTTCCATCGCGACGGAATAAATAAGCGATATTATAGATATTATCATCATCTTCTTTAACGAAATGGGAACCGCCGATGATATTGACGTTATACCTTACAGCTAAAGTCGTAAACAATTCAATGTACTGCTCCGTGAAATCCGACAGTTTCCTGACAGCCAAGCTTGGTGATCTTTCATTCAAGAAAGACATCAGCTGGGTTGTGAACAATTCCGGGAACACGGCGAAATCCGCATTGGCATCCGAAGCAACGTCGGTGAAATACTCGACTTGGTTAGCGAAGTCATCGAATGAATCGATTTTACGCAGCATGTATTGCACGACGCAAATCCGTACCGGTTCCGATGTTTTATAATAACGTTTTGTTTTCGGCTGATAATCAACGTTATTCCACTCCATGAGCGTAGCATACTTATTGGATTGCAGATCGTCCGGCAAATAATTCGGATTGATCCTCATAAGCGTGAACCCATTTAAAAGCTGGAACGAAAGAACCGGATCATATATTTTGTGCAATTGAACTTCTTTTACATACTCCCTTGGTAAGAGTTCCTCCGCATGTTTATGGTAATTGGGAATCCTGCCCCCGATAATGATGCTTTTTAAATTCAAGTGGGCAACAAGTTCTTTCCTTGAATCATATAGTCTTTGACCAATTTTCATCCTGCGGAACTCAGGATGGACCATGACCTCGATTCCATATAAATTATAACCGTCAGGATTATGATTCGTGATGTACCCATTATCGGTTACATCATCCCATGTATGGCGGTCATCATATTCGTCAAAATTAATAATGAGGCTGGAACATGAACCAATCACTTTTCCATCATATTCAGCCACAAACTGCCCTTCTGGAAAAATTGCCAGATGGCTCTCAAGCTGATCTCGCTTCCAGGGAACCATTCCCGGAAAGCAACTCGACTGCAAAGCAATTATTTCATCTATGTCTCCTAGCCTCGTATTACGTATTTCCATTATTTTTTCATATTTATGCAGGTCCAAATTAGGCATTTTCCTCAGACTCCTTTAATCTCTTCCATAAGAATTATACCCCTTATTCAAAAATTAAAACAACCGAACCTACCCATTGATTTCAAATAATAACATTCTGAATGTCCGTTAAAAGAATATATATTTTACAGACGCGGTCCTTACATACTATACTTTTCATGAGAGTAAAAAGAGATGGGGAAGAGGAACCATGAACAATACAAAACGCAGTGTGGAAAACTTATTATTTGCAGCCTGGGCTGCTTCCATCATTGCGATGTTTGGAAGCTTATATTTTTCTGAAATTAAGCAATACGAACCTTGTGCACTCTGTTGGTATCAGCGGATCATCATGTATCCTTTTACGGTCATATCAGGAATTGCAATCATTCGAAAAGATTATTGGATCAGTTTTTATACCATGATATCGTCCGCTATCGGTGCATTCATTTCCACGTACCATTACTTGATAAAAAAGGATTCATTCTTTCCCGACCACACCCTTGCATGAGAAGGGTTCCAGGTACAGGATAATATATAAACGTATTGGTTTCATCACCATCACGTTCTAGCCTTGACTGCATTCGTCATTATTTTTACATCGTATGGACAAGATCCAAGGAGGTTGCAGCTTAATGAAGAAAATGGCTATATTTTTAGTGATAATCGTCGCCCTTTTTGTCCTGCTGGGCGTTTTTACAAACTTGAAAAAAGAAGAAAAATCAAAAGGAAATCCATACGGCAAGGATAAGCTTAAACCCGCTACTGTCGATCAGCTGGATGACCCCAATTATCAAAATTTGATTCTTCCTGTAGAGTTGGAGCAGGACCTCCAAGATAGTAAAGACGTGACCGTTTATTTCTATAGTCCTACGAACTCAATCAGTCAAAAAACCACACCAGTCGTGGCACCTTTGGCAGAGAAATTGGGTATTGATCTTGTTCAATTCAATCTTTTGGAGTTTGAACAAGGATGGAGCGACTATGGCATCAAAAAGACTCCTACCATCGTTCATTATAAAAATGGCAAAGAACAAGAACGAATCGTCGGATTTAAAGATGAAGTAACGTTCGAGAAATGGTTCGAGGACCACGATATTAATTAAGGATGAAAAAATGAGCCGGCCCTAACGGAAATGCTTCTCCCGTTATAGCCGGCTCATTTTTTTTGCCTTATACTAAATATTGATTCGCCACCTGGATGTCCATCATCTGCATTTCATTATTCGCTTCAAGGTTTATACTTGAAAAATGGTCATAATAAAAGGGGAAGAATATTCCGCATTCATTCAATAGTGTGATGTTATGTTGGAACAATTCTTCAGACTTAGGTTCCATCACCCTCTTTTGTTTGTCTAATATCGACATAAGGACTTGAAGACATGTCATTACTTGAAATGCGTCTCTTAATGTTGCCAAGTAAGTAAAAGAACTTTGATTGGGCTCTAAAACGCCAATCTCACGAAAATGAAGGATTTCACTTTCCGTAAAGTACTTTGGAAATACAGATTCGTAGAAACGAGACACGAGACTCGCTATTTCTTGCTCTTGTTCTTCCGTTGAAGAAAAGACCGTCTTCACTAAAAAAACCACCTTTTTTCAGATCCGTTAGACCTATCTATTATATGTATATTCTAGGACAAGGGATTTCTTTCCCCATAGAATAACATAAATATTGTAAAAAATATGTGGTAATTTCCACCACTGAAAATCTTAGCAATAGGCACAAGGTTACTTTTTTATACCATATCCATAATTATTATAGATTTTTTTCATTCAAGCACAACCAAACGAGTCGAAAGTAGGAGTTAAATTGGAAAATTTCAAAATAACTAACCAACATTTAATAATTGATGTTCTCCAAAGTTGGAATGGATTAACATTGGAAAAGCTTTTCAGGGAGCGTTGGAAGGCCCCGAAAAAATTAGTGCATGAATGGAGGATGAGTAAAGAAGTGTCAATGAACGGGAATTACGTCACCTGGTCAACTATCCTCAATGAAGGAGATACGATCAGCATCCCCTTATTGGATCACGCTGAAAATGAAACAGTTCAAGCCGCAGACTTAGGAATTACCATCTTATATGAAGATGATGTGTTGTTGATAGCCAATAAGCCGGCTGGAATGGAAACCCACCCTTCTCAACCGGGTGACGCACACTCCCTCCTCAATGGAGTCGCACACCATCTTCAAAAAACCAGCCAGACCTGTATGATCAAGCATATTCATAGGCTTGATAAAGATACCACCGGTGCGGTCCTTTTTGCCAAAAACCGCCTCATTGGGTCCATGCTGGATAGAATGTTGGAAGAAAGGGAAATCAAGCGGACTTACCTAGCTTTAGTCGAAGGAAACATTAAAAAGGATGAAGGAGAAATTAAAGAAAAAATTGGACGTGACCGCCACCATGCCACTAGACGAAGGGTTTCCCCTACTGGCCAGACGGCAGTCACCCATTATCGGGTGCTTAACCGTGATTCCAAGAAAAGCTTGACCCTCGTCAGCTGCACCCTGGAAAGCGGCCGAACCCACCAGATCAGGGTGCATTTCAGTCATTTGAACCATCCCTTGGCCGGAGATACATTGTATGGCGGAAAAAAGACATTTCCACGTCAAGCCCTGCATGCAAGGAAAATTGAATTCATCCATCCCATTTCAGAAGAAAAAATGATCGTTGAAGCTCCTTTCATTGATAGACCTGAAATATTCGATGTGCACATATAATCCCAAACAGAAAACACCGTTCCATTTCGGAACGGTGTTCATTCAATTTCATCATGAAAGCGAAATTGTTCCTCATATTTTTGTGCACCAGCAGACGGATTATATATCAATTTTAATTTTATTTTCGCATTTTTTTATTATTTATTTACGTAAAAAAGATTAGCAACCTTTAAAATTTAATGGCTGATAAGCTAAAGTTTATTTATTACTAATGAATGAAATCCGTCTGGTATTAGGTTATCAGAATTTCTCCTTAGGGAATTATCACAATGGAAATTCAATGTATCTTCTTCGTACAGCACAAGAAAAAATTATTCTCCCTGGTATGACTACTATAGAAAGGCTTTTTGGAAAACTCGTCAGCGAGTAAATCATTGACTTGTACTCTTTCCAAATGGCAAAAACAAAAGTTAGATATACTTATAGACCCTTTGTAGACAATAGAAAAACCCCTTAGCATGGCTGTGGGAACTTCCCGGCTACTCTTCACCAGTATTTCTATAATTTTATGCGCCCATATTTCCCCCATGATCATCCGTTATCTTTAATTGTTTAATGAATTAAAATATTTTTGTATACGCATTCAATATCACAATTAGTATTATGCAAAAAAATTCTAAGCGCTTTATTACTTTTAAAAAAGGCTGTTTTCGCATACTTTGTTGCTATTTACGAAGTAGTGCAGTGTGGTTGATTTCCCCTCCAGGTGCTCGCTTTCCTTGGTGCGGGCGGTGAGCCTCCTCGGCGTAAACGCCTGTGGGGTCTCACCTGTCCCGCAGCTCCCGCAGGAGTCTCGCACTTCCGTTCCAATCAACCTAAAATAGTTTCGTTTTAAAAACAACAATCTTTACGAAAAGAGCCTTAAAAAAAGAAAAACAAGCTATTTGTAGTTTCTTGAATTATGACAATATATTGAATTTTCAAAATACGAATGATACTATTATAATGGTTATACTCCGAGGTAAGGGTTAAAATTGCTATTCAACCATTTATTTGAAATAAAATACTACTAATTAAAGGAGTGGAATTATGGATCAATTATTTAAAGGATTAGATGATATTTATAACGAAATCGTCGATATTCGACGCCATCTCCATCAACATCCTGAGCTCTCTTTTGAAGAAGTGAATACGGCAAATTATATTGCAGCTTATCATGAAAAACTTGGGCATAGAGTTCGCAAAAGGGTTGGAGGAAATGGGGTCTTAGCTTATCTAGAAGGAGATAAACCCGGGCCGACGGTTGCTGTACGGGCAGATTTTGATGCACTTCCGATCCATGAACAAACGGAAGTTCCGTTTAAATCAGTTAATGAAGGTGTCATGCATGCATGTGGCCATGATGGGCATACTGCAACATTATTAGGCCTTGCAAAGGTTCTAAATGGCATGAAGTCGGAAATTGAAGGGACAGTTGTTTTTCTCCATCAACATGCCGAAGAACTTCCTCCAGGTGGAGCAATTGCTATGATAGAGGATGGATGCCTGGATGGGGTTGATGTAATTTTCGGAACGCATTTACAGGCACAGATGCCTTTAGGTGAAATTGGTTATCGGACAGGCCCTCTTCAAGCAGCACCTGATCGTTTTGATATAACAATTCAGGGTAAAGGCGGACATGGCGCTGCTCCTCATGAAACAAAGGATAGTATAGTAATTGGAGGACAGCTAATAGGTAATCTACAACAAATTGTTAGCCGGAAAGTAGATCCATTAGAATCTGCTGTTGTATCTGTTTGTGCTTTTGAAGCAAAAAATCCTTACAATGTTATTGCAGATACAGCTACTTTAACTGGTACAGTTAGAACATTTAAAGAAGAGATTCGTAATTTTATAGAAAAAGAAATTGAAAGAGTCGTTAAGGGAACATGTATTGTATCAGATGCAACATATGACTATAAGTATATGAGAGGATATCCGACGACAGTTAACCACAAGGAGGAGACTGAATTCGTTGCGAAATTGGCTCACTCAGTACCTGGGGTTGAATCTGTTAAAGAGACCCCACCTATTATGGGTGGTGAAGACTTTTCCTATTATTTAGAAAAGGTAAAAGGAACATTCTTTTTCACAGGAGCAAAAAACCCTGATTGGGAACAAGCCTATCCACATCATCACCCAAAGTTTGACATCGATGAACGCTCGTTATTAATCGCTGCGAAAACTCTTGGGGTAGCGACATTACAATACATGAAGAATAGTTCAAAAACTTTATCATCACAACAAGTAACCAAATAGGTGAAATTTAGGGGCCTATTTGTATTTGGCCCCTAATTCAAGACCAAAAATCAAAGGGGATGATAAAGATGACGATTGAAACACAAAAACTTTGGAAAGATTGGCGAGTACATGCCACCGTCTTTGCTATCGTATTACTGGCTGAAACGATTGGTACACACGAAATTCCGTTAGGACCAGGAGTTATTTTATTATTACCAATGCTTTATGCAGTTATAATTGGAATTTCTTTATTCTTCACACCACTTGTTAAAGAAAAGCAATCCAAAAGTGCTGAATCACTTGTTTTTATATCGGTTACATTACTTATTGCGAAGTTTGGGGTACAAGCAGGGCCAGCCTTGCCTCTGTTAATTGAAGCAGGACCTGCACTACTACTTCAAGAAATAGGAAATCTCGGCACCATTTTTCTGGCCCTTCCAGTCGCAGTTTTACTAGGATTGAAACGAGAATCTATCGGAATGACACACTCTATTGGACGTGAGCCCAATGTCGCTTTAATTACTGATAAATACGGTTTTTCCTCACCAGAAGGCCGTGGAGTTATGGCTGTATACATATTTGGTACCGTTTTTGGCGCTATATTTATGGGATTAATATCTGGATTGTTAGCAACTGTTACGCCCATTCATCCATTATCCTTTGCTATGGCAACAGGAATAGGAAGTGGAAGTATGGCAGCTGCTGCATTAGGTCCTCTAGTTACGGCGTTTCCAGAAATGAAAGATCAAATTATTGCTTTTTCAGGTGCAAGTAATCTTGCGACATCTGTAACAGGTTTATATGTGAGTATTTTTATTGCTTTGCCATTAACAGAAAAACTCTATGGATGGATGACAAGAAGAAAAAGTAAAAATATGAAATCGAATGTGGGGGTGTAACCAATGTTAAAGAACATCCAAGAATGGATATTAGTTTTAGGGATTATCGGAGTTGTGGTGTTAATTGGAAATTATATTGGCTATGATATACTCCCAATTACTGCTTTACCAGGAATGGTTATATTAATCCTTATTTCTTTAGCGGGCCTCGTTATCGGTAAACTAGTCCCACTCAAAATCCCAAGTATAGCTTACATTGGAATATTAGGTTTTATACTTACTGTTCCTAGCATGCCTGGGTCAGATCAAATTGTGAAGTGGACTGCAGATGTCAGTCTTTTAGCAATAGCTACACCCATTTTAGCCTATGCTGGGATAGGTATTGGCCGTTCATGGGCAGACTTTGCTAAACTAGGTTGGAAAACGATCGTTGTTGGAATGTGTGTATTACTTGGTACCTTTTTGGGTTCCGCAATTATTGCTGAAATTGTTCTGCGCTTTCAAGGAATTATTTGAAATCATATTATTATATCAATTTGTCATGGGAGATGGGGATAAATGTAATTCTCAGAAATCCCACACTTACAAAAACTTTTTTAATAAGATTCCTCTAGCCAAATTTATAAAAACTGATTTACAATTTCACTTACACTTTAATTATGATCGATTAGTTCAAAATTTTTTTCCCATTTTACGCAATTGGGACGGATTATCTGCATGTAGGAAGCAATCCGTTCATTTTGGCATAAAAAAATAGCTGGCCACTTGGGCCAGCTTTATTTTTGTATTTATGAAGCTTTTCTCATGCCTTTTAAGATAAGGCTTAAGATGAAGACAAATACGATTGCACCAATCAATGCTGGAATTATAGCGAAATCTGCCACTGAAGGTCCCCAGTTCCCAAGAATTAATGAACCTAACCATGCACCAACAAAACCAGCGATAATGTTACCGATAATTCCAAATGGTACGTCACGTCCAACAATCATACCTGCTAACCAACCGATGATACCTCCGATAATTAATGACCATAAAAATCCCATAATATATTTCCTCCTTCAAATTAGTTATTTTTTGATTTTCTGCAGCAGACTCCAAGAAATTAAATCACTTCCATATTGTCATGCTTTTTTTCAGTACTTTTAACCTTTACATTCAAATGGTATGATGCCGATTCGCACAATATCTAATGAATGTGAATGTTTAGTTATTGGGTAGTGTTAGCTAGCTATAGCCCTTGAGTAACTGATTGAACAATCCTCGTGTTAGTGAATTTTTTCTTTTTGTTTGCTGCTGTACTCATTATTTTCCCCGTTTAATTAATCTAAAACCTAATTTTTTTTAAAAATATTTGGCAATAAAAACAGGATTATCAGATATATTAAACGGGTATACCATAGGCTTAACTTTGTCACATAGTTAGTATAAGCAGCATTCGTCTCAATTATGTTCATAAAGCAAAAAGAAAAAGGATGCCCCATTTTCGGGACACCCTCCTATCATTTGCAGTATTCTTTTTAGAACAAAAGTTCATCGGGATTGCTGCCGAAACGTTCATTTTTGTTCAAGGCATCTATTTGATTCATTTCATTTAAACTCAATGAAAAATCAAATACCTCTGCATTTTCCTTGATACGGGATGGCGTAATCGATTTAGGTATTACAACTAGATCATGTTGCAAATGCCATCTAATCAACACTTGTGCTGGACTTTTCCCGTGCTTCTTTGCTATATGATTAATTGTCGGCTCTTCCAAAAGGTTCCCTCTGCCTAGCGGGCTCCAAGATTCTACCTTTATTTCATGTTTTGCACAGTAATCACGAATTTCGGCTTGAGTCAAAAGTGGATGCAATTCAATTTGATTGACGACCGGCTTCACTTCACTGTTTGCAAGTAAATTTTCCAAATGATGAATATGGAAATTACTTACACCGATTGATTTCACCTTTCCATCCTTATAAAGCTTCTCCAAGGCCCTCCAGGTTTCCAGATATTTATCTTTTCCCGGCCAGTGGATCAGGTATAAATCCAAATATTCCAATCCAAGTCGATTTAAACTATCTTCAAATGCCTTGAGCGTCGTATCATATCCTTGCTCGGTATTCCACACTTTGGAGGTTATGAACAATTCTTCACGTGGCACTCCGCATTCCCGAATCGCTTGGCCTACACCTTCTTCATTTTCATAAATGGCCGCTGTATCAATCGCACGATAACCGACTTCGACCGCTTTTTTGACGGACTCAACCGTTTCATTGCCGTTTTTCACTTTAAATACACCGAAACCCAACTGTGGCATTTTAACTCCATTATGTAAGGTGATCGTTTCCCCAATATTCGAAATCATTCCATCATTCCCCCTTACTTTTATTTACCAATTATACAACCCTCCACCTTCTATTTCTAACCATAAGCATCGGGATTTATAAAGTCCTTGAGCGCGAAAACAACACTTAAATACCATTTATATGTATTAAAGGATGCATTTTTACCTTTTAATCATTCATTAAGTTAAATATTTTGTATAAAAATGACGAAACATCTATCCTAATAGGTATGTAATTCGTTACAATAGTATAGTTCGACTTTAAACCATGTAAAAAAGAAGGTGCCATCTTTTAAGAATAATCAAAACTAAAACTCCCATGCTATATATTGAGGAGTGCAAGCTGTCCTGTGCCCATTCATCGGCCATAATCTAGATACACTTTACATACTTGAAATCAAGGGAGTCCTCCATGTATGAATAGCATTCTCATCTTAACCGCGCTAATTATTATTTTTGCTTTGGTCTTTGACTTTATCAATGGTTTCCACGATACGGCTAATGCCATCGCTACAGCCGTATCAACCAAGGCACTAAAACCACGTCATGCAATCATCATGGCTGCGGTCATGAATTTATTGGGAGCACTGACCTTTACCGGTGTAGCGCATACCATTACAAAGGATATCGTCGATCCTTTCACATTGAATAATGGTTCTTATGTTATCCTTGCTGCACTAATTTCGGCAATAATATGGAATTTAATCACTTGGTATTTTGGCATTCCAAGCAGTTCCTCCCATGCGATCATTGGTTCAATAGCTGGAGCGGCCATCGTGGCCAGTGGATTCGATGCTATTAAATGGAGTGGATTCACTAAAATTGTACAAGCATTGATCCTATCTCCCATCCTTGCCTTTACGCTTGGATTCATTGTTTACAGTATCTTCAAGGTAGTATTCAAAAATAATAATTTAGGAAAAACCAATACACGATTCAGGAGAATACAAATTGTCACGGCGGCCATCCAGTCTTATACACATGGGACGAATGATGCTCAAAAATCCATGGGTATCATCACGATGGCTTTGATCGCTAACGGATATGCCTCTACCTCTGAAGTTCCTTTCTGGGTACAATTATCTTGCGCAATAGCCATGGCGCTTGGTACATCGATCGGAGGTTGGAAGATCATCAAAACCGTTGGCGGTAAAATCATGAAAATCCGCCCGGTTAATGGTGTGGCTGCCGATATGACTGGAGCAGCGATCATTTTCGGTGCAACCTTCCTGCATATGCCGGTCAGCACGACTCATGTCATTTCCTCTTCAATACTTGGGGTCGGTTCTGCGCACCGCATCAAAGGGGTAAAATGGGGAACCGCAAAAAACATGTTGGTCACTTGGTTCATTACATTGCCAATTTCTGCTTCCTTAGCTGGAGTCATTTACTATTTGATTGCTTTATTTTTATAGAACCTTTTGCCTTTCCATATCGGAAAGGCTTTTTTTTTTACAAATACCCCCTTATAAATGCAGGTTTTTCCCTTTTTTTAATTTTCCTTGTTTTTTTATGTAAAGTTTTATTAAGATTTTGTAAATTTTCGTCGAAAAACCTTCCCGGATCCTACATGAATTCGTTACAATCAATTTGTTAATACTAAGCGTACGACTAAAGTGCGTAAATTTGCATGACTAATTGGGAGGCTTTAACATGGCTTTTAAATCAAAAAAAGACAAATTCGCTGTAATGCTTTTTAACATCGCTCAAAACCTTAAAGAAGGTGCTGACTATTTCGCGGATTATAAACTCAAAAATATCTCCGATCTAAAAGTATTTTCAGATACGATGAAAGACTATGAGCATAAAGGCGATTCAATGGTTCATAATGTGATCAAAGAGCTGAACAATGCTTTCATCACTCCTATCGAACGGGAGGATATCCTTGAATTAACCATGAGAATGGATGATGTCATAGACGGTTTGGAACACTGTGCGGCATTATTCGAAATGTACTCAATTGTAAATGCAGATGAGTATATGCTTAAGTTTGTGGATGCAATCAAGCAGTGTACTTATGAGATTGAAAATGCTGTCGATACACTATCCACTAAAAAATTGCCGTTGATACGTGAACATGCAATTAAAATTAAAGATCTTGAATCCGTTTGTGACGGAATCCAACGTCAATCAATCAAAAACTTGTTTACAGTTGAAAAAGATCCAATCAGGATCATTCAATATAAAGAAATTTACGAAAGCCTTGAAGAGATTGCCGATCACTGTCAAGCGGTGGCCAATACACTTGAAACAATCATAATGAAAAACGCCTAAGGAGTACCCCAATAAATGGATACTTTATTAATTATAACAATATTAATCGTTTTCTTTGCTTTAGCATTTGACTTCATTAATGGTTTTCATGATACAGCCAATGCAATAGCGACTGCCGTTTCAACAAAGGCCTTGAAGCCGAGGCATGCCATCATCATGGCAGCCGTCATGAATTTCGTCGGTGCCATGACATTTACTGGAGTGGCGAAGACCATAACGAAGGATATCGTGGATCCGTTCACGCTTCCGAATGGTTCATATGTAATTATGGCTGCCCTGCTTGCCGCTATCATATGGAACCTTCTAACCTGGTATTACGGAATACCAAGCAGTTCCTCCCATGCATTGATCGGTTCGATTGCTGGTGCAGCCATTGCTGCAGCGGGAATCGCTGGAATTAAATGGGAAGGTTTCATGAAAATTCTTCAAGCTTTGATCTTCTCCCCGTTAATTGCTTTTGTAATCGGGTTTATCGTATACAGCATCTTTAAAGTTGTCTTTAAAAACAATAACCTGACAAAAACAAACCAAAAATTCCGGACTATACAGATTGCTACTGCAGCACTTCAATCGTATACCCACGGAACGAACGACGCACAAAAAGCGATGGGTATCATCACGATGGCCCTTATTGCAAATGGTTATGCATCAAGTACCGATATCGCCTTATGGGTTCAGTTCTCCTGTGCTCTCGCAATGGGACTTGGAACTTCCGTCGGCGGATGGAAAATCATTAAAACCGTTGGCGGCAAAATCATGAAAATCCGCCCGGTCAATGGTGTTGCAGCCGATTTAACCGGAGCCTTTATCATTTTCGGTGCGACTGTAATACACATGCCAGTCAGTACAACCCATGTTATTTCGTCTTCAATCCTTGGTGTTGGGTCTGCGCATCGTGTCAAGGGCGTAAAATGGGGAACGGCAAAAAGAATGATCATCACTTGGTTCATTACCATTCCCATCTCGGCAACATTAGCTGGTTTGCTTTATCTTTTAATTAACTTCTTATTCTAAAATAAAATCCCTTCCGGTTTCCATCGGTAGGGATTTTCTGTTTTACAAGGATTTATCTATGCTTATCAATAGGAAATCGTTTAAAATTCAAGGAGAAGGAATTTTTTTTAGCGAGGGGCAAAATAAAAATGAAGGAATTCGAAAAAAATAGAGATATTTTTAAAGACCTTTATGGAGATATGATGGAGTTTGCCGATAGAATCAGTTCTGTTTTAGGTTGCCCCATTACAATCGAGGACGGTAACCACCGCTTACTTGCCTATAGCACTCACGATGATACGACGGATCAGGCCCGTATCATGACCATAATCGGAAGACGTGTCCCTGAAAAGGTCATCAACAGTTTATGGAAAGATGGCTTCATCCCTGCGTTATTGAAGGAAGATGCCCCCATTAAAATCGGGGCCATCAATGATGTCGGTCTCGGTAACAGGGTTGCGGTTTCCATCCGGAAAAATAATGAAGTGCTTGGATTCATTTGGGCATTGGAAGTAAATGAACCTTTCACCGAAGAAGATATGAAATTTCTGCAATTCGCTGCCAAGGAGGCAAAGAACCAGTTACAGCAATTGCAATTGAAAAAGAAAAGGAAAGAAGCAGGTCATCAAGAGTTCCTATGGCGCATGTTGACCGGGCACTACCAAGAAGAATCGGAAATAATTGAAAATTACAAGAAATTCTCAATCCATGTTCCAGTGGTTTTTTCCATATTGGTATTCGAATTTCCTAAAGAGATCAATCGCGAAGTGGAGCGCTACATTTCATACATGTTAACGACCACTCAAAAGATAAACAGTTCCTTATTTGCCATTGACCATAACAAGCTCATTCTTTTCGCGGGAGCCAACCAGGAAAACAGCCCTTCTTTCACTTCATCGATTTATGAGTTCATCCCTTTTTTCATTCTGGAGATGAAACGGCGTTTCGGTGTTGAGCATATCCTTGGAACGGCTGGAAATATGTATAAAAACTTAATGGATGTTAAATCAAGCTACGAAGAAGCTCTATACACCCTAAAAATGAAGAATATATTCCCTGATGACATGGCACTCATTTTACATTATGAAGAACTTGGCATGTTTCAAATGATTGAATCACTCGCAAGCAACAAACAGCGTCGTGTTCATCCTTCCATCCTTAAACTTAAAGCATACGATATGAAGAACCAGACGGAATTGCTGCAAACACTCACCGTCTATCTAGAGAAAGACTGCAACCCAAATGAAGCTTCAAAAAATCTTCATATTCATGTAAATACATTGAATTACCGATTAAAAAGAATCTCTGAAGTGGGAAATATTCGATTAAAAGATCCAATTCAAAAAATGTCCCTCTTTCTTAACATTAAACTTAATCAATATGATGAATTTTCCAAAAAAAATTAATGATATATTCCCAGATATGGAATACTAAAAGAAGTGTGGAAAGGTTGTTCATATGAAATTAGAAACAAAAGAAGAACTTGAAAAAGAATTAACAATCATTGAAAAATGGGAGAAAGATCAGAAAGGACTATGGTTTTGGGAACGGATTGGGCGCATCCCCTTCAAGCTATTGGATAAGTTGACACCAGATTTCATTCAAAAAAAATTGGGTGTCATGCTTGATGAAATCGGCAGCTACATTCAGAATGGCGGAAAATATTTAACGAAAGAAGCCCATATTCTTAGTCAGCTGCAAGCCAAGGTTCCCGAGTTGAATATTAATGACCTGGAAGAGGTTTCAAGCATCCCCCTCCATATCATGGATAGCGTGAGTCAGGATATTAAAACTTCAGGCAGCAAATTGGCAACGGTTCAAGGTGCCACTACCGGGATTGGCGGAATCTTCACCTTGGCCATCGACATCCCACTTCTTCTCGGGATGTCCATCAAAACCCTTCAGGATATCGCCATCACATATGGCTTCAATCCTAGAGACCGCCAAGAACGTATTTTCATCGTCAAATGTCTGCAATTTACAACATCGGATGTTGTCGGCAAAAAGGCTCTATTAAATGAATTGTCGAACATGAACCAGACGGATTCCCAATCAAAAAGGGAAATAGCATCCGAACTGCAAGGGTGGCGAGAAGTCGTTTATACATACCGCGATCAGTTTGGCTGGAAAAAGCTTTTGCAAATGGTTCCTGTTGCCGGAATAATATTTGGCGCCATTACAAATCGTTCGATGATTGCCGATATCGCCGATACGGGAATCATGCTTTACAAGAAAAGAAGGATTTTAGAGCGCATTCAAGAACCTATTGCAAAGAATTGATTTCAGCTTTACAAAGGTCTTGATCCTCGCAAGTCCATGGTTTTTGAAACTGCGTTTGTGGAATTCCACAAATACACCTTTTTCATTTTTCTGATTTCCACATACTAACTGTTTCTTTTTCCAACTATACTTGTGATACAAATAGTAAAACATATTATTGGAGGGATTAAGATGAGAATAGGAATTCCAAAAGAGATTAAAAACAATGAAAATCGTGTAGCTATCACTCCAGCTGGGGTCGTGGCATTAGTCAATGCAGGACATGAAGTATTAATCGAAATGAACGCAGGTCTAGGTAGCAGTTTCACAAATGAAGCATATCAAGAAGCTGGTGCTGTTATAGTCGAGGACGCTGCTAGCGTTTGGGCAAGTACAGAAATGATCATGAAAGTAAAAGAACCTATCTCATCTGAATATAAATATTTCAGAAAAGATTTAATCCTTTTCACATATTTACATCTTGCGGCAGAACCGGCACTAGCTCAGGCACTAAAAGAAAGCGGTGTCTTGGCCATTGCTTATGAAACGGTTGCAGTAAACCGCACACTTCCATTATTGACACCAATGAGTGAAGTTGCAGGCCGCATGGCTGCACAAATCGGTGCTCAGTTCCTTGAAAAAAATAACGGCGGTAAAGGAATACTCTTAAGCGGAGTTCCTGGAGTTAAACGCGGTAAAGTCGCTGTAATCGGCGGAGGAATGGTTGGAACGAATGCTGCTAAAATCGCTATTGGTTTAGGCGCAGATGTTACCATTCTTGACTTAAGCCCTGACCGCCTTCGTCAGCTTGATGATATTTTCGGAAATGAACTGACCACACTCATCTCCAACCCTTATAATATTGCAGAAGCAGTCAAAGATGCCGATTTAGTAATCGGTGCCGTATTGATTCCAGGTGCTAAAGCTCCTAAGCTCGTTACTGAAGATATGGTTAAAACAATGTCTCCAGGTTCAGTCATTGTCGATGTTGCAATCGACCAAGGCGGTATCTTTGAAACTGTCGACCACATAACAACACATGATAACCCTACTTATGTTAAGCATGGAGTAGTTCATTATGCAGTGGCGAATATGCCAGGGGCAGTGCCTCAAACTTCTACAGTAGCTTTAACTAACGTAACAGTCCCATTTGCACTTCAAATTGCAAATAAAGGTGCCATCAAAGCAATCCTTGAAAATGATGCTCTTGCAAAAGGCGTCAATGTGGCCAACGGTGAAATCACGTTCGAAGCAGTTGCCACAGACCTTGGCTACAATTACGTAAGTGTTGAAAACGCCTTAAACCCGAATAACATTAACGCTTAATATTAATAAGACTCCAGAATCTTGTCTGGAGTCTTATTTTTTTTGGTCGAGGGCCTCGATGAAGCTGAGCTTCTTCGTATGATATCTGGATCAGGCCGGGATATTCCGCACAAGGGTCGAATTATCCTCATATGGGTTGGATTATCTGCTCGGACGGGCGATTTTTCCGGAGATATAAGATATGCCACTTCTTGATCAAGTCTGCCCTTTCCCCGGTTGATGTCCTTACTAATCATACAAAATAGAATATTCCTCTTAATCTATAAAAATCTTTCCAGGGTTCATTATTCCTTTCGGATCCAAAGCCTGTTTGATCGTTTTCATCACTTCATAAGCAGCTCCGTGTTCCCTTCGCTGATACTTCGATTTTCCAAGTCCTACCCCATGTTCACCCGTACATGTACCGCCTTTTGTTAATGCATATTCGACGATTTCTTCATTTAACCTCTTCGCTTCTTTAACTTCTTCAGGATTTTTCAAATCAATCATGAACAATACGTGATAATTCCCGTCACCTACATGTCCTACAATTGCACCCTCCACTTTGGATTGTCCGACTTTCTTCCTTGTATCCAGTATGGCATTCGATAATGCATGTAGTGGCACACTTACGTCGGTCACCATCAGCTTTTTTCCGGGTGCACTATGAATGAAAGCGTACGCGAGATTATGGCGCGCTTCCCATAAGGCGTTCCGTGCTTTTGAATCGGTTTCAAACTGGATATCTCCACAGCCAAAATCACTTACGATTTCCTTGGCAAATTTGACGTCCTGTTCCAGTCCGGCAAAATTCCCATGAAACTCGAGGAATAGAGTTGGTTGGACATCATAGGATTTATCCATGAATTGATTAACTTTTTTTATGGACTCGGCATCCACCAATTCAATTCGTGCAATCGGGATTCCAGCAAGCATGATCCCATTAACCGCAGATACTGCCTGTTCGACGGTTGGAAATGAGGCTCTTCCGGCCATTGTGACTTCAGGGATGCCATATACCTTCAATGTCAGTTCAGTAAATACACCCAGCGTACCTTCAGAGCCGACAAACAAGCCATTCAAATGAATGCCTGAAGATGATTTTGTCGCTAAGCTTCCGGAATGAATCACTTCACCGTTTGCTAAAACCACCTCCAAATCCCTGACTTGATCGCGCATTATCCCATATTTGACCGAGGTCGTCCCACTTGCATTCGTAGCTGCCATCCCACCCAATGTAGCATCGGCGCCAGGATCGACGGAAAAGAACAAACCGTATTTTTTTAATTCTTTATTAAGTTGCGTCCTTGTCACACCCGGTTGGACCTTAACAAGGAAATCATTTTCCCTGATTTCCAATATTTGATTCATCAAGGACAAATCCAGGGAAATACCCCCTTTGACTGGAATGACATGCCCCTCCAAACTTGATCCTAACCCAAAAGGAATGACTGGTATTTCATGCTCATTCGCATAACACATGACTGCGCTTACTTCTGCAGTATCCCTTGGATATATGACCATATCCGGTAAATGCGGGCTGTGATATGATTCATCATGGCTGTGCTGTTCCAATAAAGTTTCATTCACCGTTACTTGTTCTTCCGAAAGTATCTTCCTTAATTCTTCTATATAACCTTTCATTATTACAGCCTCCTCTTTTCCCCGAACATTCTGAAAATGGTTCGCGGATGAGATTGCCCGCTAATAGGCAATCCATCTTTCTTTATTTACTGAAACCTTTCGTTTTATCCGTGCAGGCCTTCATTGCTTGCAGAATGCTGGATCTTAGCTGATTCTCTTCTAAAGCCGCTACCGCAGAAATCGTTGATCCGCCCGGCGTGCAGACATCATCCTTTAAAGCAGCAGGATGTCTTTCCGTTTCCAGTACCATTTTAGCAGCTCCCATTACAGCTTGTGCTGCCATTCGGTATGCTTGTTTTCGTGGAATGCCATCACGGACCCCTCCATCAGCCAGCGCCTCGATGAACATATAAACATAAGCAGGCGACGAACCGCTGATGGCCGGAACTGCGTCCATCAAATCTTCATGCAGGATTTCCGTTTTACCGAAACTATTCAGCAGTGCAGTCACATCCTCTATATCAGCATCGGTAATTTCATCATTGATGCACATGGCAGTCATGCCTTCACCGACAAGCGAAGGAGTGTTTGGCATCGTCCGGACAACCTTCACTCTTTTTTCGAAGCTGTTCTCAACTAGAGATACAGTGATCCCTGCTGCCATAGTAATGATAACGGCGTCTTCTTTAACATGATTCTTCACTTCTTCAAGCACTTGCTTATGCATGGCAGGTTGGATCCCCAGAAAGAGAAAATCGGCAAAACCGGCAACCTCTTTATTATCCAAAGTACCCCTAACGTTATATTTCGTGGTGATTTTAGTTTTGGTCTCCGCACTCGAAGTACTGACCATGATTCCTTCAGGTGAAATGACCTCTGCATGCAGCATGCCCTCAAGCATTGCCTCACCCATTTTGCCGCATCCAATAAACCCGATTTTTTTATTCATATCTTACACTTCCAATCATAAGTTCATCTATGTTCCCACTTTATTATATCGGATATGATAAATGGAAACACGTTGGAGATATTAAACAGGAAGGATTTGGTGGTTTCTGGTCGAATTACTTAAGGTGATATGGATGAATTTGTATATTCACCTTTACCCACTATAGTCAAGTAATTGAATTCTTTTGCAAAAAAAATGTTGACTAATTGGTCATTAGAGATTTATAATTTTGACCTATTAGTCACAAACGAATAAGAAATACAGTTATAGAAATGGAGAAATGCTATGCAAATGGAAAAAAAAGCGGTCAATACCAAGCTTGTCTTAACAGGATTGATCATAGGAATGTTTTTCAGTTCATTGGAACAGACGATCGTCGGTACGGCCATGCCGACAATTATCGGGGAATTAAATGGTTTCACCATCTTTGCATGGGTAACGACTGCCTATTTAATAGCCTCAACGACTGTTGTACCCATTGTTGGAAAGCTATCTGATTTATATGGCAGGCGTTCCCTTTATCTGCTTGGCACAATCATATTTACGATCGGTTCGTTTTTATGTGCCACAGCCACTTCGATGGAGCAATTGATCATCTACAGAGGTCTGCAGGGAATCGGCGGCGGAATG
Organism: Peribacillus sp. SRI_006; assembly: GCF_057586375.1. NCBI lineage: Bacteria > Bacillati > Bacillota > Bacilli > Caryophanales > Bacillaceae > Peribacillus > Peribacillus sp. SRI_006. Next base: position 230,363 of record NZ_JBYCZT010000008.1, read on the forward strand.
ATCATGCCTTTATCCCAAACAATCATCGGCGATATATTCTCTGCGGAACAAAGAGCCAAATGGCAGGGTGTATTCGGAGCCCTTTTTGGATTAAGTTCTGTCATCGGCCCTTTTCTGGGCGGCCTGATCGTTGACCATATCAGCTGGCATTGGATTTTTTTGATCAATGTACCGACAGGCTTGCTATCGGCCATTTTGATTTATGTAGGATTGAAACATGAAGCGATAAGGGAAACTGAGAAAGTGAATATCGATTATCTAGGAATCTTCACTTTGATTCCTGGTATTGTCCTGTTATTGCTTGGCTTGACCTTCGGTGGTGATAAATTCGAATGGTTATCACTGGAATCTATCTTGATTTTCGGCAGCACCATTGTCTTCATTGTCCTATTCATCATTTTTGAAAGAAGAGCGGTCGAACCGATCCTTGATTTATCCCTTTTTAAAAATAGAGTTTTTTCCACCACGAATATTTTAGGATTCCTGCTTGGCCTTGGCATGTTTGGGGCAATCATGTTCGTCCCGCTGTTCATGCAAGGCGTTTTGGGAGTTTCACCAACAAAAGCGGGATCGACCATGACTCCGATGATGATTGGTATGATTCTTTCCAGCATCATTGGCGGGCGGTTACTTTTGAAATTCCGTTTTCGTACCGTGCTTACCTTTGGAATGGCCTTTGCGACGCTTGGCTTTTTCCTAATGAGTATGATGGACGGCAGTACGACTATATTCACTGCGTACTCATTCATGGCCATCCTTGGGATAGGTATGGGGCTTGTCATGCCGACATTGATGATTGCCGTTCAAAACGAATTTCCAAAATCGCAGCTAGGGTCGGTTACAGCGGCTTCAACCTTCTTCCGCTCAATAGGTGGAACGATGGGCATCACGATTTTGAATGCTGTCATGAATCACAATCTCCAGCAAAATATGGATGATGCGGTCGTAAGTCAAAAGAACCCTATATTGCATGAGGCACTGAAAGCATTAGCCGATAAAACGGATACGTTATTCAACATCATGCTTTATCCCGAAAACCTAAAAATGCCCGCAGAAGTCAGCAATGTCCTTGTTAAAACGATAGAAAATGCTTGGATCGATGCATTCTCCAGTGTTTTCATCACCGGTATCTTTTTCGTTTCCGCAGGGATATTAGTGGCACTTTCCGTGGGTTCGGGCCGAATCAAAAGAGATCAAGAAACGGAAAAAGAATTAAGCTAAAACAGGCTCGGGACCGGCTGATATAATCAGCCGGCCTTTTTCATCCCTTCAATCCATGTTTCTTTTTCATTTGATAAGGGCATTTTACCTATATGAGACTAAATGGGGTGATACTATGGACAAGATAAACGATTCAATTTTGCCTGCTGATTTTTATCAGCAGCCCACGCTTGAACTGGCGAAATCGCTTCTTGGCTGCCTGATCGTAAAAGAAACAGTGGAAGGAACCGCTTCTGGATTCATTGTTGAAACAGAGGCCTACATGGGACCTGGGGACAGGGCCGCACATAGTTTTGGAAATAGACGGACAAAACGGACGGAAGTGATGTTCGGAAATTCCGGTTTGATCTATACATACGTCATGCACACACATACACTGGTCAATGTCGTAAGCGGCGGACCTGAAAATCCGGAAGCCATATTAATTCGCGCGATTGAACCGTATTCAGGGCTCGAGTTAATGCATGAAAGACGCGGAATTGCCGATATTCGTAAATGGACCGATGGACCAGGGAAGCTAACAAAGGCACTAGGCATCACCATGGATGATTATGGCCGATCTTTTACCGATCCCCCGCTATATCTGGCTGCCGGAGAAAAGCCTGGCCACATATCCAGCGGTCCCCGCGTCGGAATCGACAACTCCGGGGAAGCAAAGGATTACCCTTGGCGTTTCTGGGTTACCGACAATCCATTTATATCCCGTAAGAACTTAATTAATAAAAGGGGACCAAAATAGTCTCCATGATGTTATTCCCCTCTAAGCGAACATTGTAATTCTGTGTATGTTACACAACTTAGAGGGGATTTTGCTTTGTCGGTAAGCATCCCGAAATCCATATCAAGTATCGTATATGAAAGTATTATGAATATAGCTAATGACAGCCCTAGCCTCAAAAGGAACAAGACTTTAATTGAAGTTTAATTTCTGCCAAACTTATACATTAGATTATTCAAGTCCCCTCAATATCCCATAATTCAATTCCCATAATTTCCTTACCCATTCATCTTCCAGCCTATTTCCCCAGTAATAATAAATTGACTTCCTTCTATTACGAACCTAATATAGTTAAGTCAGCAATATGGAAGGTGGTTTATGATGAACGTTCAGGCCCTTTTGCAAATGAATACAATTTTTATTAGTATCCTAATTGAATCCCTTCCCTTCATTTTACTGGGAGTCCTTATATCTGGAATCATCCAAATTTTTGTGTCGGAAGAGATGATTGCAAAAATCATTCCGAAAAATCCGATCTTATCTGTTCTATCCGCAATAGGTGCAGGAGTCTTTTTTCTTGCCTGCGAGTGCGGAATCGTCCCGATCACCCGCCGTTTGATCGCTAAAGGGGTTCCTCTTTCAGCGGCCATTGCCTTTATGCTTTCTGCACCCATTCTCAATCCGATCGTCCTGTTTTCCACCTATATAGCGTTTGGCAATAGCTGGAGCATGGTTTTCTATCGTGGCGGAATTGCATTCGCGGTCGTCCTGATCATTGCATTCATCCTGTCTTTTCAATTTAAGACAAATCAGCTTAAACAGGAACATATCGAACATATACATCACCATAAACTTACATTTAATGACAAAATAACGGGGATGTTCAAACATTCGATTGAAGAGTTCTTTTCTGTTGGAAAATACTTAATCATTGGTGCATTGCTGGCGGCTGCCATTCAAACCTTTTTGAAAACATCCCTATTGCTTGAAATCGGTCAAGGAAAACTATCAGGGAATGCAGTCATGATGGCTTTATCCTATGTCATGTCCTTGTGTTCCCAAGCGGACGCCTTTGTTGCAAGTTCTTTTAGAAGTACCTTCTCTCCCTCTTCACTAGTTGCTTTTCTTGTATTTGGGGCCATGTTTGATATTAAAAATACGATCATGCTTTTAGGTACCTTCAAAACAAAATTCGTTTTATGTTTGATGGCCTATATATTTATTTCCGTCTTAGGCCTAACTTTATTGTTTATTTCTTAAAGAGGGTGTTTTATATGGGAAGATTATTCATATTACTTGGACTTACTTTTTTATTCATGCATTTACACGCCTCAGGGAATATATCGAAATACATTAATATGGAATATTCATATGTTTCACAGATTGCTATCTATATACTGGCAATATTCACTTTAATGGGATCTTACTTATATTTTAAGGAAGGTAATCAAGAAGAAGGTGTTGATTGTCAGTGCGGACATGATCACTCCCGGGAAAATAAGAAATGGAAAAGGAACCTTACTTACTTCCTATACTTCATTCCCATTTTAACCGGTCTCTTTTTGCCTGTTGCCACTATGGACTCCAATATTGTAGAAAAAAAAGGTTTTCATTTCCCTGTATATGAAGACTCGGATGAATATAGCCAGCATCAATTCCTGCAGCCGGATACGAGTCTTTATTATGGCAAGGATGACTATTTAACTTTAATGGATAACTCTCTCAAAGGACTGGTCGATCGTGATAGTCTCCAATTAACAGATGAAAACTATCTAAACGATTTAGAAGCCATCTATTACTCTCCTGGAAAGTTCACTGGCAAACAAATAACGTTAACCGGATTTTCGTACAATTCAGATGAGCTAGCCAAAAACCAGGTATTCCTGTTTCGTTTTGGGGTCATTCACTGTGTCGCTGACTCTGGGGTATTCGGTATGTTAATCGAATTTCCTGAAGGAATGCATCCTAAAAATGATGAGTGGTATTCCGTGACAGGTGAATTGGAATCCATTTATTATCAGCCATTCAAGAAAACCATTCCCCTGCTCAAAGTATCATCACATAGTAAAATCGCTGAACCGGATGATCCCTACGTTTATAGACAATATTAAAAAAATGAATCATGGAAAGGTAAGGATATGCCATCCTTACCTTTCTTTTTAATCACCTAAAACCTCCATTTTTATGAAATGCCCTTTTTATCCAGTTATGCGAAATTACAGTATGGCCCTCTTACACTCCACCTAAATCCCATAAATGCCCATTTACCTGTAGCAAGATTACCCGAAAAATGACGAAAAAGTTGAATTTTATTTATATGGGTCATGTTTTTTATATTCCATACCTTTATAATATAAATGCTAGATATTTTTTTACCACTTCAGGAGGAACTTTCCTAAATGAACAATTCTAAAAACTCTTTCATTCTTGCGGGGACCATTATAGGTACCCTAATCGCCGGCACTTCTGCTTATGCTGGTTCTTATCAAGTTAAATCAGGGGACACCCTGGATAAAATCTCTAAAGCCAATAATACAACTGTCCAGCACTTAAAATCTCAAAACCATTTGACTAGTAACCTTATTTTTCCCGGCCAAGTCTTGAAATTTAATACCCTTAACAACCATACAGATAAAAGTAAAGATAAAACCGAAAAATATGTGGTTAAACTTGGGGATTCTTTATCTAAAATTGCCAATAAATATAATGTATCCGTTAGTGCCCTGCTTAAATTAAACCCTAATATTTCTAGTTCGGACCGGATATATATTGGCCAAACCATCCGGGTTTCCGGACAAACGTCCGGATCCAGCTCTACGGCTAAAAATAGTTCAAATGCTACATATAAAGTCAAATCCGGGGATACCCTGGGCAAAATTGCCAGAGTCAATAATATGACTGTCCAACAATTAAAGTCTATGAATCATTTGACTAGCACTCTCATTTTTCCAGGTCAGGTCTTGAAGGTTAATGCCATTACCAGCAATCCGGATAAAGGTAAAAATACAACAGGCGTTTATGTCGTTAAATTAGGGGATTCCTTATCAACAATCGCTAAAAGATATAACCTTTCCCTTAGTGCCTTACTTAAAATAAACCCTAACATTTCCAATTCAGATCGTATTCGTATCGGCCAAACCATCCGGGTTTCAGGGAAGGCCTCGGTATCTGCAATTAATAAACCGTCCAAATCCAACAAGGCAGATCAAGTTTTGGCAGCTGGCGCTAAATACTTGGGAGCCAAGTATGTTTACGGTGCGAGCACTTCACGCACTGATGTATTTGATTGCTCTTCATTCACATTAAGAGCATTCCAAAGTGCAGGTATTTCCTTGCCTCGAAATTCAGTGGCCCAATCACACGTTGGTAAAGCTGTATCCTCAAAGGCCCTGCAAAAAGGGGATTTAGTATTTTTCGATACCAATAACGATGGAGTAATCAATCATGTAGGAATTTATGCCGGTAACGGTCAAATGCTGAATGCTTCGACATCTAAAGGTGTATCCTACGCTAACATTAACAATTCCTACTGGGGACCAAGCTTTGTGAAGGCAGTCCGAGTCCTAAACTAAATGATGGTGGCAGTATACGATAAAAAGCAAAAAAGCGTGTTTCGATAAATGATCATACACGCTTTTTTGCTTATGATAATGTTAACTAGCCGCCAACTGGTGTTATGGCTTATACCCCTTCTTTTTGAAGCCATCCTAACTCTCGCATTAAAATATGCTTATAATTCGTTAAAGTATTAAGTCTTTTTTTATAATTGATTTTACGATTAAAAATACTCAAAACACATTAAAATATACAAAATAAACTAAACCTTCACTAGTAAACCCAAATGTATAATAGATACTCGCAGCAATGATAAACACACCCGTTAAAAATATTTTATAATACCAATACTTACTCTTTATCAATAGGTAGAATAAAATATAAAGTTAAGCTAACCTTTTTTATCCTCTCTTTCCTCATACCTGGCGCATTAACCTTGCATTTCCACAATCGCCTAATTCAGTTGATTACTGATACGGAATCCTTCAAAGCTTGATAATTCCTTTCGTTGGCCTATTTCATCCTTCCTTGTCTTTCCTGCATTTCAACCTGCTTTCTATGGACTTTTTCTTCTATAAGCTCTATGAACATCTGATTATTGTTGAGATTTTCTTTATTAGACTCTATTAACCGCGCTAATGATACATTTTTACGCATTTTTTGGACCTCCTTCTCTACAGAAATTGCTAGCAGGAAAAAGAATGGTTTTCTCTGCTAAGGAAGAATACTTTTCCTATTACTTCATGATATTTTCATAATACTCTTAGTTTAAAAATTCTTGGTTTCAATTTTGAAATGACCGTTACCAATATTGGTATTGTCATTCTGGGTATATCCTGTTCACTTTTTCAACTTGCATTCTTGTCCATGATCGGGCCGTGCAGATATAAGTAAGTACATTATCTACATTTCCAACAAAAAAAGGCCTTCATCACAGAAGACCTTTTCAGAAAGTATACTAATAAGAAGAGTAAGTTTGCCTGAGCTTTTTTATTTCAAAAAAGTTCCAGTCGATTCCAGAAATCCGCTCCCTTTCCGCCGACTGTCTGCCAAGCCTCCTCGACGTAAACGTCTCCGGGGTCTCGGCTAGCCAGTTATTCGGCAGGAGTGTCGCAAATTTCTTCCATCCTTTAAGGATTAATGTAAAAAAAACTCAAGGATCACCTCGTCTTAAACTTGGTTCGGAATGAGCCTAGACTACGGTTTTTTCTTAAATTTGATTCCAGTCGATTCCAGAAATCCGCTCCCTTTCCGCCGACTGTCTGCCAAGCCTCCTCGACGTAAACGTCTCCGGGGTCTCGGCTAGCCAGTTACTCGGCAGGAGTGTCGCAAATTTCTTCCATCCTTTAAGGATTAATGTAAAAAAACTCAAGAATCACCGCGTCTTAAACTTTGTTCGGGATGAGCCTAGACTACGGTTTTTCTTAAATTTGATTTCAGTCGATTCCAGAAATCCGCTCCCTTTCCGCCGGCTTTCTGCCAAGCCTCCTCGACGTAAACGTCTCCGGGGTCTCGGCTAGCCAGTTATTCGGCAGGAGTGTCGCAAATTTCTTCCATCCTTTAAGGATTAATGTAAAAAAAACTCAAGGATCACCTCGTCTTAAACTTGGTTCGGGATGAGCCTAGACTACTACGGTTTTTCTTAAATTTGATTTCAGTCGATTCCAGAAATCCGCTCCCTTTCCGCCGGCTTTCTGCCAAGCCACCTCAAAGCAAGCGCCTGTGGCGTCTCGGCAAGCCAGTTATTCGGCATGAGTGTCGCAAATTTCTTCCATCCTTTAAGGATTAATGTAAAAAATCTCAAGGATTAATTACTTTAGTTTCTCTTGCTCTTCAAGGTACTGCCTTATTTTTTTCAAATAATCCGGTGCATCCATCTGATCTTTCACGACCAGTTCTATAAGGCAAAGTTTATCGGCGTTCATATCTTGGGCATTTGTAATGGCTTCATCCAGTTCACCATTCGTCTCGACTCTTGCTGTGAATGCCTCTTGACCAAATGCTTCAGCCAGTTTTGTATAATTCCACTCTGGTATCTCGTTGTATTTCTGTTTTTCTATATCGACTTTTACGTTTAAGAATTTTTCTATCGTATAGCCGTTATTGTTGAGGATAAACACGATGGGCTTACAGCCGTTCTCTAGCATCGAGCTTATTTCCTGTGCTGTCAGCTGTATCGATCCGTCCCCGGTAAACAAAAGGACACGCCGGTTTCTATCCGCTATACAAGCACCGAAAGCTGCAGGCGTCGCATAACCAATGCTTTGCCAGCCTCCCTGGGCTATGTAGGTCGCCCCTTTCGGCAATCTGACCTGTGACATGCCATAAGAGAAGGTTCCTGTTTCCGTGACCACAATGTCATTTTCCTTCAACATTCGCTGAATTCGAGGATAATAGGAAGTCGCTTTCAGTGGTGCAGATGGGTCTTCCACCATTGTGTCAAACGGAAACGAGATGTTTCCGACAGATTCGTTCTGACGGTAGCCAATGTCCTGGAGCGCTTTTAGTATTTCCTCCGCCTTGACATTCATATAGCTGGCTTCCCCCACTTTTAATGTGTCAGGTTGAATTTCCACCATTTTCAACGGGTTTAGCTTTGCTGTACCTTTGGAAGTATTGACGTCTGACCAAACAGTACCAACGGCTATGATCAAATCCGCTTCTTCAACAGTCTCAGTTACATCCTTACTTCCGAAAGCTCCGCCGTATACACCAATATACTGGGGATGACTCTCATCAAACCCGCTTTTCCCCTGCATCAATGAAGCAACTGGAACATTTAACCTCTCAGCGAGCTGCAGTACAGGTTTCTGCAAGTTATAACGAAGTGTTTTCACGTCGACAAGCAGAACGGCTTTATTTACATGTTCTAACATGCCTTTTATATGCTTCACTGCTGACTGCAAAGCATCGACATTCGTTTTTGTCATGTTTTCTGATGTCTTACCGAGAGAAAGCAATGGTTTTTCAACGAGATCGATAGCCACTACCAAATAAACGGGCTTTTTCTTTTCTTTCGCGATTTTGATTGCAGCCGGTATCTCCCTAGCCGCGTTTTCTGGTGTAAGTATTGCTGTATAACCGGTAATATGTTCATAAACCTTACGGAAAACATCAAAATCTCCATCCATTAACGTATGGTGGGCAAGCTCCTTTTCCTGCTGCATCATGGTCTTTGGCGAGCCGACAATATGGATGAGCGGCACATTTTCACTGTACGCTCCAGCGATTGCATTACATGCGCTCATTTCACCGACACCAAAGGTGGTTATCAGTGCCGACATGCCCTTCACCCGGGCATATGCGTCCGCTGCGTAACCAGCATTGAGTTCATTTCGTCCATTAATAAACTCAATCCCATCGTAATCTTCCAAAGTATCTAGCAATGAGAAATTATAGTCTCCAGGCACACCAAAAATCTCTGTAATGCCTTCTGCTTTTAAGCAGTCGTATAAATATTGTCCCAAGGTTGTGTTTTCAGCCAAGTCAATCACTCCTTCAATCGATTACTCTCTACTTTATTTATACCCAAACATAAGTAGGTTAACCGTATAAGTATCCATTTGCTTTAATGTGGGTGGCGTCTCTATTACTCTAGTTTTAGCTTGATGAATGAAGTGAGTGAGACTATCTCAGGCATGATTCTTATAAAAAATGATTCAATTCCAAATCGAAATATCTGAAAATTCTTGATTTCGCTTCTGTTTTTGATTTATATTTGAATCACCGGCACAGTGATAAGGGGGAAAATGATGAGTGATAACAACGTCAAAAGAGTTTTGGAATGCATTATCAACACATCCAATAATAATATTACCGTGACCGATGAAAAAGGATTCATTTTATTCACGAATCCTAACCATTGGTGGATATATGGAATCGAACCAGAACATTACCTTGGAAAATCCGTTTACCAGCTCGAAACGGAAGGAATCCTTTCACCTTCGATTTCCGCCATGGTATTGAAAGAGAAAACGCCTATCCAGATCATGCAGCAAACGAAGACGGGAAAAATCGTCATGTCGACTGCCTATCCCATCTTTGATGATGATGGTGAATTGATTCGTGTCGTCAGCTATGCCCAAGATCAAACTGAAATCAGGAACCTCCAGGATCAGTACGGTCAATTGGAGAAAAAGATTCAAGAATACCAATCGGAGGTCGAGGAACTAAGGGAACAGGAGGAGTTGATCTATCGCAGCAAGGAAATGCGGCAAATCGCCAAAACGATACACCGTGTTTCCAAAACGGATGCGACAGTCATGCTACTTGGGGAATCCGGTGTGGGAAAGAGCGTATTCGCCCGCCGGCTGCACAATCAGAGTTACCGCAGCAAAGAGCCATTCATCGAAGTCAACTGCAGTACCATCCCAGAAAGTCTCTTTGAATCCGAAATGTTTGGATATGAAGCGGGATCCTTCACCGGAGCGCAGAAGCAGGGGAAGCAAGGGCTGATCGAACAAGCAGATAACGGAACCTTATTTCTGGATGAAATCGGGGAGCTTCCCCTCGATATGCAAGTGAAGTTATTAAATGTCCTGCAAGAGAAGACCTTTAAAAGAGTGGGAGGAAAAAAAGAGCATAAAATTGATTTCCGGCTTGTGACGGCAACCAATCAAAACCTTGAGGAAATGGTGGAGAAGGGAACATTCAGGCTCGATTTGTATTATCGCTTAAATGTGATTCCCATCCAAATACCGCCGTTACGAGAAAGAAAAGAAGACATTGCCATCTTAATCAATCATAATCTCGAAATCATCAATAAGAAATACAAGTCGGATAAGAAATTGCACCCTTCCACTTACGAAATACTGATTCAGCATAAATGGTCAGGAAACGTGCGTGAATTGGAAAACCTGATTGAACGGCTCATTTTGACCTCGGAAGACTCCATCATTTTCCCAGGCTTTCTCCCCTCCCATTTCCATGGACAAGAATCTTTGGAGAAAATAGATGATACCCTAATGATCGACAATATGATGGTTGATGATAGTGATCTCAATACTGCTCTCGAACAAGTCGAAAAATGGATGTTGATGAAAGCGAGTAAACAATGCAAGTCCACATATGAAATGGCTAAATTCTTAGGTATCAGCCAGCCTTCCGTCGTCAGGAAAATGAAGAAATATAAAGATCATCTGCCTATTAAATAACAGCGGAATAGAAGAATGTTTCAATGCAGTATCCAATTTTTCACCTGTATAAAAAGGAGACCAGCGTTATCGAGGTCTCCTTTTTCTTACTTATTTGACACGCCCGCAGATTCAAATGTTGCCATTTCTTTAATGACCAATGTCGCCGCCTTGAGAATGGGGTATGATAGGGCAGCCCCTGTTCCTTCCCCGATTCTCATTCCCAGGTCGAGGATCGGTTCCTTGCCAAGCAGTTCTATGGCCGCTCTATGACCAGGTTCTGCAGATCGATGTCCAACAAACATATAATCGGCTGCACGTCCGGAAATCAGGTTTGCCAAAACAGCAGCCGTTGTTGTAATGAAACCATCAACAAGAATGGGTATACGGTTATTCGCTGCAGCAAGCATGGCCCCTGCCATACCTGCAATTTCGAATCCACCGATATTCATCAAAATGTTGATTGGATCATCAGGATTAGGATTTCTTAATGAAATCGCTTCTTCAATTATTCTTCGCTTATGTAAAATGCCTTCTGACTTCAATCCTGTTCCCTGCCCCACTAGTGATTCGACGCTTTTCCCGCTTATGATGGAGATGATTGCGGTACTGGATGTCGTATTTCCGATTCCCATTTCACCAAGAATCAGGCAGTTCACCCCACGGGCAATCATTTTCTCTGCACGGTCATACCCAATGTCAAGCGCTTGATTTACTTCTTCCTTTGTCATAGCCTCTTCCTTATAAAAGTTTCTAGTTCCATTACGGACTTTTCTGGAAGTTAACCCCGGTGCTTCGATATCTGCATCGATCCCTATATCGACAATGTCCAAGTAAGCATCTATCGCACGGCTTAATACATTGATGGCAGCACCGTCATTCAGGAAATTAAGTGCCATTTGTTCCGTCACTTCTTTTGGATACGCGGAAATGCCTTCTTCCGTAATTCCATGGTCGGCTGCAAACACGATCACCCCCGGTTTCGAAATGTCCGGAAATGCCTCCCCTGTCATCTTGGCCAGTTCAATTATCCATTCTTCCAGCCGTCCTAAGCTTCCCTGAGGAACCGTCAGCGAATCGACATGTCCTTTAACCTGACGTCCCATTTCTTCATCCAGCATCGGGATGGAAATGGCAGATAAACCATTCTTCATATTAATCCCCCACAATCCAAAATAAAAACCTTAACCATAGGAAAAGGTTCTTATCCATCATCTGCTATAAATACAACTTAGTCCATATCATTATCATCCAAACTTTCACTTATATTCACTGTGGTCGTTTCACTTCGGCACTCCCATTTCATTTAAAGGGTAGATGCGAAATTTCACCTTGCCCACAAGTGATTTTTCAGAAATAAAACCAAATCTTCTTCCATCCCAACTATTCCTTCGATTATCCCCCATGACAAACAAATGACCGACAGGTACCTTGGATTTCCCGAGTAAATCACTTAGGGTGAAATTCTCCGTCAGATTCTCTTCAGGTGGAATTTCTCCTTTTTTTGTATTCAAATATGGTTCTGTATACTTTTTCCCATTGATATATAAGACATCATCTTTCATTTCGACGCTGTCCCCTGGTAAACCGATCACCCTTTTTATATAATTCTCTTCCGCGTCCGGAGCATAAAATACGACCATATCGAAACGCTCCGGCTTTCCGATTTTAGCTACCACGATCCGGTCATCATTTTCATAAGTCGGCTCCATTGATTCACCTTTTACCGTGACTGGCGTAAATAAAAACTGTTGGCAAATGAACACGATCATTAAAGCGAATAAGATAGCTTTCAACCACGAAAACACTTCACTTTTCATATTCTTCACACGGACTCCCTCCCATCCATTGTCAACGGCTAAACCCACGATAATTGCTGTATTTTGGCTAGCAGCGCCAAAAAGAATTCATTAGCTTAATTTGCCGGTCGGTGATTTTTAGAGGAAACATTCCAAAGAAATATCTGGAAAAATTGTAACACATTCATTTATTGCTCGCGAGAATAAATGATTTTTCAGAGTCAATCTCAAACCATGAGAAAAAGGATAGCGATTTTAGCTATCCTTTTTCTTAGTTTGTTCCTCAGAATTTATTCCAAGTCAATATATCATCGAGTGGCAAACGGACTTTTTCAAAGCCTGCTTTAGTTCCTTTTCCAAGGGAAATCAACATGACAGGTTTGAAGTTTTCCGGTACATTGAACGCATCCACAAATTTGGCTTCATCGAACCCTCCCATTGGGACTGTATCGTATCCTTTTGCTTTTGCAGCCAACATGATCTGCATGGAAACCAAGCCACCGTCAATCATGGCTACGCTTAAAGCCTTCTCAGCGGAAAAGTTTCCGTAATTATGCAGAATAGAGGCTACATATGGCTCTTTGATTTCATTCTTCATGATCCCTTTATTGACTAATTCACCATAAATCCGTTCTGCACTTTTGTAACCTTCTATATCAGCTAAAACGGCAATGACAGCAGATGCATCGACGATTTGTTGTTGGTTATTTGCGATGGGTAGCAATTCTTGTTGGGTTTGCTTATCTTGAATCACAAGGAATCTCCATGGCTGTAAGTTGGAAGAAGACGGCGCTTGAATCGCAATCTCCAAGATTTCACGAATTTCCTCTTCAGTCATCACGTATTCAGCATCGTACTGACGAACAGATCTCCGTTCTTTTGCTACCGTAATGAAATCCGTATCATTAAGGACTTTCGGCTTTTCAAGCGGTACATTCAATTCTTTAGCTTTATTCAGGTACTCTTCTTTACTCATTATATTTTTTGTCATTGATAATGACCTCCATTTAACTGTAATTATTACAGGAACAGTATATAACGCATACTGTTCTTTTGTCAAATACAGTTTAAGAAAAACGAAACCCTGGCAGTTTCGTTTTTCAAATCAAGATTTTGAAAGTAAATCAGCAATCGTCTTTTGTTCCAAGCCTTGTATAATCCAGCTCTCCATCTCGTTTTTCAAGCCGCATAAAGCTTCGCGGGAAGATGGTTGAAAGCATTTTTTAGCATTCACATCAAGAAAGCCTTTTGAAAAAGGTTCGGATTTAATTGCAGAGTATATATCTGCAAGAATGATTTGTTCGGGATTTTTGGCAAGTGAATATCCCCCATCTCTTCCTTCCTTCGCTTGAATCAGCCCTGCCTTCACTAAATTACTTAATATTTTTCTAAGAAAACCTGACTCCGAATCAAGCTTAACGGCCAATTTATTACTATTGCATAATCCATCATGATCAGCAAGAACAAGCAGGGCTTGTACTGCAAGACTAAACCACATTATACTGGAAACCTTTTCTGCCATTTCTTTCACCTCTCTCCTCTACTTTAAACTATTTTTCATTGAATATACAACGTTACATCGAACAATCCTGCCTAAAAACCTCCTTATAAAACCATCCATCAGGGAAAGCTTGCAGCCCTTTTTGTTTCATAGCAGCGAAAGTAATGGAGAACACAAAAAGAATGGATATATTAGCATCCCACTTGGCCTATTTTATATAGTCTTACATTAAATGCATTTCACCATCTTCAAAAATAAATTGACAAAATTCTTGTCTTACAAATTATATGTTTTGGAATATGGTAAACTTACTTAATAGAATGGATGAGGAAGTGGATGAATGATGCTTAAAACAATAAATGAACAACTCGATAAAGTCATGCCTCTCATCACGCCGATAAGCGTGATTATTGGGGTATTATTGTCCGAACATCTAATGGATTACACCTTTCTTGTTCCATGGATATTTGCCTTCATTACATTTTCCGGGAGTTTAGGCTCTAACTTTAAATCTGTGCAACAGGCAGTCACCCACCCTTTACCCGTTTTCATCGTATTGATCATCCTTCATATGCTTATGCCAATTTGGGCTTTTGGCCTCGGTCATTTAGTGTTTCATGGTGATGCTTTCACAATTACCGGCCTAGTCCTCGCAGTAGTGATTCCAACCGGTGTCACCAGTATGATCTGGGTATCCATTTATAAGGGTAATGCCATACTTGCCCTAACCATCATCTTAATCGACACCCTACTCTCGCCATTCATCGTCCCTTACAGCATTTCCTTTTTAGGAGGCGGTTCGATCGAAATGGATTTGGGGTCGATAGTGAAAGGATTAATCGGAATGGTCGTTCTGCCCTCCATGCTTGCCATGTTCTTGAATCAGGCTACAAAAGGAAAGATACAATATTCACTATCTCCCCGATTAGCTCCATTCTCCAAGATAAGCGTTGGAATCGTAGTCATATTGAACAGTTCAAAAATAGCGCCTTTCTTAACCCATTTCGATAAGAAAATAATGATCATGGCCTTATTGGTTTTGTTCATAGCCGCTTCAGGTTATGCCCTTTCTTGGATGGTCGGTGCATGTTTAAGATGGGAAAAGGCGGATATCATCACCTTGACATTTACAGGCGGTATGCGAAACATCAGTGCTGGAGCCGTTCTTGCAACCACCTATTTCCCTGCTGCCGTTGCGGTACCCGTTGTACTTGGCATGCTGTTTCAACAAATGCTTGCCTCCTTTTTTGGGTATGTCATGGAAAGACATTTTCATCGTGATGTGATTGAAGAGCCATCCGCCGAATGATTATTTCCCAAGCATCCTTTTTCCCTTTCAATTACATTCCAATTATAATAGGGAAGTGGAACATATTTACATGATTATCCATTATAAAATCATTGGGGGTATTGGAGATGAAAGTTGTTGCCATAGTGGGAAGTATCCGTAAAGAGTCATACAACCTTAAGCTAGCCAAATATATTCAAACTAAATATCAAGATCGTTTTGATCTCGAAATCTTGAACATTCGGGATTTACCTTTTTATGATCAAGATATTGAAAATGATCCTCCATTGGTTGTAAAAGAATTTAAAAGCAAAGTGGCCGAAGCAGATGCAGTCTTGTGGGTAACACCTGAATACAACGGGACGATTCCAGGTGTATTGGGCAATGCAATTGATTGGTTATCACGTGTCGATAAAGTCTTGATCGGCAAACCATCATGGATCATGGGTGCGTCAATGGGGCAATTAGGGACGGTAAAAGCTCAATTGCATTTGCGTGAAATCTTATTCGCAATAGGCATCTCCTCCCCACTCCTTCCTGGGAATGAAGTATATGTTGGTGCAGTGCATGACAAAATCGATAACGAAGGCAGGCTTACACATGAGTCAACTGTCCAGTTTATCGATACGGTCGTCGATAATTTCATTAGCTGGTATAATCATCATACTCGTTAATGCTTTACACAAGTATCCCAGCAGGAATGATCCTGCTGGGATTCTTGTTGCATCATAAAAGAGGAATTAAACTCATTTCATCCTCTTCCCGCTTGGAATGCAGGGTATTTTGTCATTCCTCCGTCAGCGAATAGAGTGATGCCCGTTACATAACTGGATTCTGAAGATGCCAGCCATGCAGCAACCGCGGCAATTTCTTCAGGCTTTCCGATATAACCCATCGGAATCATGCTTTCAAGGTCCTTTTTCTTTTCGGGGTCTTCAAGCTTGTCGACATTTATTGGCGTGGCAATGGCTCCGGGACCAATGCTGTTCACGCGGATCCCTTTTGGTGCATATTCAAGAGCCAGGGTTTCCGTAAGCAGCTTCACCCCGCCCTTGCTAGCTGCATAGTGAACGAATAAAGGCCAGGGAATCATCTCATGTACACTGGACATGTTAATAACATTCCCTTTAATATCGTTCTCGACAAAATACTTGATAGCTTCGCGGCATCCTAAGAAATTCCCGGTTAAGTTAGTATTGATTACCCTATTCCAGTCGCTTAACGGCATCTCGTGAGATGGAACCGGATTTTCAATCCCTGCATTATTGATGAATATGTCGAGTTTCCCGAAGTTCTTTATCGCTGATTGAACAAGGTTAATAACATCTTCTTCAACGGTGACATCGCCTTTTACTGCAATGGCTTCCCCGCCATTTGTTTTGATTTCTTCCATTACACTATCCGCTTCCTCTGATTTAGTGCGATAATTAACCACGACCTTTGCCTTTTCCTTAGCAAAGCGAATGGCCATCGCTTTTCCTAAACCAGTGGATGATCCGGTAATAACAACTACCTTACCTTCTAAATCTGTATACATGTAATCACCCTCCAATTAACTTTTTGCCAATCCCAGCATAATCCCAGCTATGATGATCAAGATAATCCCAATTACAATTCCAATTAGTTGGCGCTTCGTTTTCTTTTCACGTAAAATGAAGATCCCGCCAAGGGTTGAGATGACTATGCCCATCTGCGAAAGTGAAAAACTAGTGGCCACTCCCACACGTGGCTGGGAAATGAATAAAAACATGTTCCCTGCAGCCCATATCAATCCCGGAATGATATTACGAATCGTATATTTGTTAAACGGTTTATGCTTAAAAGTCAATAACAGACCGCCTATTACCATCCCAATCGCTTGAGGGAACAACGCTGACCACCCGTCAACATCAAAAAGACGGGCCACGACCACATAAACCAAATAACCGAATGTCGAGATGAGGAGAATAACAATTCCTTTCTTCAAGTTTCCCGACTTGCCCTCTTTCGATTCTTTATCTTCCAAGGAGGTCAAGATGATTCCTATAATAATGAAGATCAATGCCAATACGCCTAAAATAATCGCCTTCATTGTAGACCATTCGTTAAAAACTATGACCCCGAATAAAGTGGTTGAAATGAGCTGCAATCCTGTTGAAATCGGCATTGTTTTAGAAACTCCCATTAAATCAATGCTCTTAAGCTGATTAGCTTGTCCAACGGCCCAAAACAATCCAGATACGACTCCGACACCAAACACCAAAAGTGACAGCTTAATATCGGCAAAAATATAAACACCAATTGAAAAAATCAAGGCTCCAATCGTTGTACCTAGTGTTTGACTATAGGGTCCACCCCCGAGTTTCACATTAAATAAAACGATGCTTCCCCAGAATAATGCCGGCAAGAGAGCTAATAGTATATCCATTTTCAACCCCCATATATGTAAGTACAAAACTAAGCAGGAAATTTCATTTTGTCTTCTTAATATGTTCGCATTATTTGAATTGACCCTTGGTAATTTTATGAAGTGTTTCCCTAAAAGAATTGTTCAACACAAAAAGAGCTGCAGAAGCAGCCCTTTTTAATGATACTGATTGATGCTATCCACCGTTGATGATGTCGCATGTCCATTTCCGAATCATCAGCGACTTTGAAATAATAACTTTCCCAAACAGCAGTCAATCGGATAATGATGATGGAGAAGGTTTTATATTAACATTAATTAAAGCTTTAAAAGAGGAAGTATCCCCACATCTTACTGCAAATCCTTTTTATTGTACGGGCTTCATAGTTACTGTGAGTAATGAATGTTCATACTCACATATCGGAAGCGTAAGTTATTGCTGAATTTTTTATAAAGATAAGAAAAAAAGCAAACCTTATGTAGGTCTGCTTCTTTTCTTAGTTAATGGAACTTACTTCTTCAAATGATAGGGCACTGTCGTAACAACCACATTTCTTCTATAAAGCAAGTAGGCCTTAATCAGTAAACTTGATTGGTTATGAAGTATATTGTGCCAGCCCTTCTTCGGAATGAATTGGGGGATGATCACCGTAACTTTATAGTTGGATTCACTAGCCTTATGTTCTACTGTGTCCACAAATTTAGTTAGTGGCTGTATGATACTCCTGTAATAAGAGTTTAGAGTCACAAGTCTAACATCTGGTTGCCACTTCTTCCATTTTTCTTCGAATTTCTTTTCATCTTCTCTTTCAAAAGCGACATAAACGGCAATGACCTGATGTGCAGATAGAGATTTTGCATAATTTAAAGAGTTCTCAACCACATGAGTTATACCCGCAACAGGTACAATGATGATATTTCCTTCGATTGGTAAGATCGGCTCACATGTTGTAATCCTTAGTTGGTCTCCAACTGCTTCATAATGCTTTCTGATTCGATGAAAAATTAAAATGATGATAGGTAAAAAAATCAAAACAGGCCAAACCTGAATAAATTTGGTTAAAAAGAATATCATCGTGACGATAAAGCTAATTATGGCACCAATTGAATTAATGGTTAATTTCATCATCCAGCCTTTTGGCTTTTCGCGAATCCATTTAACAATCATCCCGGTCTGGGATAACGTAAATGGGATGAATACACCAACCGCATAAAGCGGAATGAGATTTTCCGTATGTCCTTCAACTGCGACTATCAAGATGATGGATGCAAGTCCAAGTATGATAATTCCATTGGAATACCCTAAACGGTCCCCTCTGATCGTAAACGCCCTTGGTATGAATTTATCCTTCGCCAGATTTACCGCAAGCAAAGGGAAAGCCGAATATCCAGTATTTGCCGCAAGTATCAAGATCAATGCAGTTGTACCTTGAATGAAGAAATACATGAAATTCCGTCCAAAGATCTCTTCAGCAATCTGGGAGACGACCGTTACCTCTGCGCTAGGAACAATGCTTAAATAATAGGCTAAATATACGATTCCCGAAAACAAAACAGCTAGTAAGGAACCCATCGCTATTAATGTTTTCGCAGCATTATTCGGTGCTGGATCTTTAAAGTTCGGGATTGCATTGGAAATCGCTTCGACTCCTGTCAATGCGGAGCTTCCTGATGCAAATGCTCTTAGCAGTATAAATAAACTGATGCCGGCTACCGGAGTCCCGATTGACGCATGCAATTCCGGTGAGACTCCTCCCGTCAGAATTTTGTAAATTCCAACCCCAATCAAGATGAACAAGGCTAAAACGAATAGGTACACCGGATAGGCCAAGACAGATGCCGATTCCGTAACCCCCCTAAGGTTCAAGATAGTAAGTAGGATGACGAAAATAATGGCTATGAGGACATTATAATCATGCAGGCCGGGAAAAGCGGACGTGATGGCATCCGTACCAGCGGAAACACTTACCGCGACAGTTAATATATAATCGACCAATAAGGATCCTCCAGCTATCAACCCTGGATTGACACCTAAATTGTTTTTTGAAACCACATAGGCTCCCCCGCCATGTGGATAAGCGAAAATGATTTGTCTGTAGGACAAAATCAAAGCGGTTAACAGGATCAATACTCCAATCGCGATAGGGATTGAATACCAGAATGCCGCAGCACCGACCGTGATCAGGACAATCAATATTTGCTCCGGCCCATATGCAACCGAAGACAATGCATCTGAAGATAATATCGCCAACGCCTTTGTTTTATTAAGCTTTTGTTCACCAAGTGCATTTGATTTTAAAGGTCTCCCGATCAAGAACCTCTTTATAGAAGATAACATCAAGAATTCACCACCATGTAATTTATAAGTTTATATTTCCCAGCTGTCGCAAAAAAACGAGACGAAACACAAAAATGCCTACAAGTCATAGCTAAATAGACCTGTAGACATCAATTTTTTTGTCTAACAAGCTCCACCTTCCTTCTCATATAACGCTTACGAGGTTAGCTGACGGATTCGGACCTAAGAGTAGCCCTACCTTTTAAAGGATTCACCCCTTGGATTGTTAAAGACAATCCCAATAACGGGTCCCCCGCACCATAAGGCTTAAGCGATTTAGAAATATGAAACTGTTGATTATCATACTCCCGTGAAATGGAAAAGTAAATGAAAATTTTGCACAGAAATAGAATTATTATTTATAAGCGAGGTTTTATTCTTGACTTATATAACAAAAGTCATGCAAACACATGATTCGATGGTAGGAAAGAAGGAAAGTAAACGTCTGAAAGGAGGATATTCAAGAAGACAATGAACAAAAGATAGATTCCCCAAAAGGAAAAATGAAGTAACGTGGTGGATTAAGTAAAACAGATCTGCCCCAGCTTGGATAGTCATAAAATCAGAATTTCGCTTTCCGATTCCATTTTTAATTCCCGTCCATTCGGGGGCATTATTCCACTGATCTACGCCAATTAGTTCCTTCCTTCTTGAATTGGCCTCAAATTGCTTTTTTTAAAGACAAAGTATTTCTGGCCAAGATAGTTAAGCACTGTATAAAAGATTGTTCCTATCAGAACAGCCAAATTTTGTTGTATGGATAAATGAACGGTTCCTTCCAGTGATTCTGCAATGGCTTGGCCTATAGAATAAGCGGCGGAATAACAAATCAGGATGACGCAAAAGAAACGGGCAACTCCTCGCCGCCATTCTATATCGCTTTTAAAGGTAAAAGTCCTGTTCAAAAGAAAACTCGTTACAGCTCCCGTACCATTGCCGATAAAGGTGGAGATCCAGTAAGATAATTCAAGAGCATTCATGAGAAAAAGCATGATGGAAAGTCCAACCGCTGTATTGACTATTCCAACCAATAAAAAGCGGATAAAGGAGTTAGTTTGTTTTAGATAGTTTTTCAATACTGTTCCGTTCATTGTCTAGTTGCTCCCGTTTTTTTAAATCGAGCGGATTAAATAGATCAAGATCAACAATATATTTAGGCCGGCGTTTGGATTCATTATAGATTTTTCCGATATACTCCCCAATCAACCCTACAGCAATCAACTGTAGTCCACCGATCAACCATATGGAGGTGATCAATGAGGTCCAGCCAGTTTCGGTCTGCCCATAAAATTTCAACCATAAAAAGTAAGACCCAAAGAGTAAGCTAATGAAAAAGGAAAGACATCCTAGCCATAATACAAGCCGGATCGGTGTAACTGAAAAGGAAGTAATGCCATCAAGTGCAAAAGCAACCATCTTCTTAAATGGATATTTCGTTTCCCCGGCCAATCTTTCTTTACGGTCATAATAAAC
This sequence comes from Peribacillus sp. SRI_006, assembly GCF_057586375.1. Lineage (NCBI taxonomy): Bacteria > Bacillati > Bacillota > Bacilli > Caryophanales > Bacillaceae > Peribacillus > Peribacillus sp. SRI_006. The sequence goes on from NZ_JBYCZT010000008.1 coordinate 251,774, forward strand.
AGAGTCCGTCTTAAACCCAATGAGCGGGACAATCCCCCGTAAAAAAAGATTCGTTTCATCAAAGCGTTCCAACTCCATGATCGCCCTCTTGCTCATTAGCCGGAAATCGGCATGATTATAGACAAGGTTAACCCCCATCTTGTTCATCAATTTATAAAAACCTGTTGCAGATGTTCGTTTAAAGAATGAATCAAGGTCTCTTTTCTGGCGGACACCATATACGATTTCACATCCTTCATTGAATTTACGAATGAATTCCGGGATGACTTGAATATCATCCTGTAAATCTGCATCAATGGAAATCACACAATCTGAGGCTTCCTTGGCTGTAAACAACCCAGCCAGAAGTGCATTTTGATGTCCAGCATTCCGGGAAAGCTTTAGCCCGCGAACATATTCATTATTAATCGTTTCTTTGTAAATGATCTTCCAAGTTTGATCCTTGCTCCCATCATCGACAAACAAAATTTTACTTTGACCGGAAACAACGTTTTCATCGACCAACCCCCTCATCAATCCACAAAGCTGGGAAATGGTTTCCTGCAAAACGCTTTCTTCGTTATAACAAGGTACAACAATCGTTACAATCGGTGAATTCATTCTATTCCCCCCTTTTCACATGACTCTGTATAAATGAATTTTCCATACGCTTCCTTTTTTAGTGAAAACCCTATCCAGCACCAATCCGTTTTCCTTCGCGTTGTTGATTGGGATGGCAGAAAATATATACGTTCCGCCTAATCCTTTAAACGCATCCATGTTGAGGTCCAAATTTTTCAGCTCTTTCTTCGAGCCTTTCTTGAACATATAATGCTTCCCAAGCTCATCGGTAAATAGGTAACAACGTCCTCCCCATTCATCAAAATAGATTCTGATGTTTTTATTCTTAGCCAATTCGTTTTCAATTATTTGACGAAATTGATGTTTGTAAGAAAGCGGATAAAAATTGTTATAGCTATCGAGCGTGTAAAATCCATTATATTGAGCGATTGCGGGATGCAGCCCAATGCTGGCAACACGATATTCTTCTTGTGGACGGTCAATATGATCTTTTATTTCCTGAAAAAGGCTTTCTGAATAGAACTCTTTAAAAGTTGGCTTTTCATTGTGAGTGATTTCCTCATTGAAACCGATTAAAATCAGTATTTGAACGGCGATGAAAATAGAAAGGGTTTTCTTAGCATAGTCGCTGTATTCCCAAATGATTTTTATCGCAAGGGCAAACCCCAAGTAAATGATCATCGGCCTTAAAAAGTGAAATCTGGCAAAGTTAAAAGTATCCAGTGTGTGGAACCTTTCCGTTAAAGGAAGCCAGCCTTTATAAAACCAAAATGCGTACCACGCTGAGAGCATGAAATTCAAGCCGAATAAAAAAACATATACCTTTTCCTGTCTCCACAATTTTTTTGTCAGAATAATATAAAGAGCAAAGACTGTAATCGGCAGGATGATAAGCGCATGTACAGTCATGACATGCGTATGTCCAAGAACGAAATTTTTGAAAGTAAGCTTAATGACCCAATCGAGCGGCAGCCTTGCGTGAAAATATTCATCTCTGCTGTTTGGCTCCGAATCAAAAATGAATGAAGCGACCAAACGATACTCCACCAAACCAAAAATGACGGTCATATAAACGATTGAAAGAAGAAACGTTATATTCCATCCTTTTCCCCTGATTACATCCGTTAGCCAAAGAAAGCCCATTGCAACAAGGAAAAAGAAAAAGCCAAGCACGATGCTTGAATAAAGCGGTAAAAGTGTAAGGACCAAATAATTCTTCCAAGAATGATCCTTGCTGCGGATATTCAAAAAAGCCCAAAGGGCTAAAGGCATCCCAAGTGTACTGAGCATTCCCGATGGCCAAAATGGGGTAAGGGCAAAGGCTAAGGATGTTCCAACCCTAATCCAACCTAATTGTCTTCCTGTAACCAAATGTTCCTTCAATAAGATATACATACCAAAGAATGCAATAAACCTTGTTAATGCCTGGCTTATTGCATATGCGACCATTGTCGGAAAAAGAGCATGAAGCCACACGATAATACTGAACTCACTGCCAAAAGCATTACGGGGCAGCCCATTCATAATCTGAGGAATTCTGGCGTCAATTGCACCGTATAACTCACCGCTTTCTGAAAGGACTTTATACCAGGCAAGGTTAGAATCCAAATTATCATGTACGCGAATATGCGCATTTTCTCCAAGGATGATTAAGGGCGAAAGATATAAAACAATGACGAGTAAGGCAAAAAGGATTTGTTTTCTCTCTTTATTTTCAATTGGCAAAATATCCACCTCTTGATTAAATTCATCTATCCATAATATTTGGCTTCGGAGGTAAATCTATTCTTTTTAAGGGATTTATTTTAACCTATTTTGATATAGGTCAACCAATGACCACATAAAATGCAATAAGCATATAAAAGAACCTTAAAAAGGGGCTGGGCTATGATAAGGAAAGCGGTGATTCCAGCAGCCGGTTTAGGAACACGATTTTTGCCTGCTACGAAAGCTCAACCAAAGGAAATGCTGCCGATTGTCGATAAGCCGACCATTCAATATATTATCGAAGAAGCGGTACAATCAGGGATTACGGATATTATCATCGTTACGGGTAAAAACAAACGTGCCATCGAAGATCATTTCGATAAATCGATTGAGCTTGAAATGCTTCTGCAAATGAAAGGTCAAAATGATCTGCTTAAGATCGTGGAGAACATTTCCAACATGGTCGATATCCACTATGTAAGGCAAAAGGAACCTTTAGGTCTGGGTCATGCAGTTTTATGTGCCAAAACTTTTATCGGAGACGAACCTTTTGCCGTCCTGTTAGGGGATGATATCGTGGATAGCCAGGTTCCAGCCTTGAAGCAGTTAATGGAACGGTATAACAAGGTTCGAGCGAGCATTATCGGATGTAAGGAAGTATCACCAGCCGATGTCTCCAAGTATGGGATCGTAAACTTCCAAGAACGATATGAGGATTTATTTCTGGTAAGAAACTTGGTGGAAAAGCCAAAAGTGGAGGATGCACCATCAACACAGGCGATAATTGGCCGATATATTTTATCACCTACGATTTTTGAAATCCTTGAAAACGTACAGCCTGATCGTAAGGGGGAGATCCAGCTTACCGAAGCTTTAGACCTTTTGTTAGAAAAGGAACCATTATATTCGTATATCATCGAGGGAAACCGTTATGACGTCGGCGATAAATTCGGCTTCCTTCAAGCTTCAATAGATTTCGCCATGAAACGACCTGAACTTCGTGATCAGCTAATAAAATATTTAAGGCAGTTGTTTCCTTAATGAAGTTAATATAGACCATGCCCAATTACCAAAAAGAGGTGATTGGGCCATTTCCACATCGGATTGACCCCTTTGGTTGTAAAATGATCCACTTACCATAATCCTCTAAGTAAAATATAACTGTTTATGCTTCCGTAAAATGTTACAGCAGAAAAAGTTGAACAGAGAAAGAATAGTTTTCTATAAGTGAGGTTATGTTGATAACATATCCTTCATGATTGTTCCAAACACACGATATCCAGAAAGGATTGTAGAGAAACACATGCACAATAAAGCAAATAATCCAATAATATCTGATGAATTTTTAGAAAAAGTGGTTAAGGAGATCAATGCACAATTTGGCGGGCCCATCAATGAAAAAAATGATCGTTTCCAACATAGGGGCGATGATGAAAGAAGTTGAATTGAATCCCCCTTCATTAATCTAAAGCTCTCATGAAAAACTCTGGCTATATTCATCCAGGGTTTTTTCGCTGTAACTTTATTTCTTCAATAGAATTATCAGCCCTTACTTTAACGACTTGTCCAAACCAATTTAGCTTATCCTCATACAATGATTACATGTAAGTATTTTAAAGAAAGGGGAAAAACTTCATTGAGCCACGCTGATGATGTCTTCCGCACTTCTCAAATGGTTCCAAAAGGAAGGCTGGTTTCCGGACATACAAAAGAGTTCCAAACAGATCCGATTGGGTTCCTGACCCGATTGTCCAAGGAATATGGGGAAGTCGCTAAATTCCGTTTAGGACCATTCCAAACTGTTTATCACGTTTTAAACCCTGATCTAATCAAACAAATACTTGTAACAAAACAACAATCTTTCGTCAAATCCAAGGACTTCAATCTTTTAAAACCGCTTATCGGTGAAGGTCTGCTTACAAGCGAAAAAGACTTTCATATGCGACAGAGAAGGCTTATCCAACCCTCTTTCAAAAAGACTCATATTAGCCAATATGCCAAGGATATGATTGATATCACAATGGATTATATATCAATTTGGCAACATGATGATGAACGGATTATAACGAAGGATATGATGGACATCACTCTCGGGATAATCAGCAAGACCATGTTCAGCATGGAATTCAAGGATGGATATGAAATCGTTGGGAAACCTCTGGAAACTGCATTGAGAATAACAGTCAAAAGGATGAGAAAGATTTTCCGTATGCAATTATGGGTACCGACTAAAATCAACCGTGAATATAAAAAGGCGATACAAAGGCTTGATAAAGTGATTTACGGCATTATTGAAAAACGGAAGAACGACACAGTAAAACATGAAGACATGCTAGGGATCTTATTGGACGCCCGTGATGCCGACGACGGGTTAGGCATGACAAGCCATCAGGTCCGTGATGAATTAATGACTATTTTTCTTGCCGGTCATGAAACGACAACAAATGCTCTTTCCTGGGCACTGTATGCAATTTCGAAGCATCCGGAAATTCAAGACAAGCTTTTTAATGAAGTCAATAGCATAATCGGTCAACGGACACCCAAGCCTGAAGATTTCATGAAATTACAATACACTCAAAATATCATTCATGAAACACTTCGTTTTTACCCGCCACTGTATATCTTATCCCGTGATGTGACGGAGGATGTCACAATAGGAGGATATCGCTTTAAAAAAGGCGATATGATACTAATAAGCTCTTATGTGATGCAGCATAATCCAGAGTATTTTGATCAACCGGAATCATTTATCCCTGATCGATTTGAAAATAACTTTATGAAAAGCCTGCCTGCGTTCGCTTACATTCCATTTGGCGTAGGGCCGCGGGTTTGTATTGGCAATCACTTTGCCATGATGGAAGCGGTGTTTGTCCTGGCCTGCATTGCAAAGCGATATAGGATAAAGCTTGCACCTGACCATCATGAAGTAACTCCCCTTCCCTCCCTTACACTCAGACCCAAGAATGGACTGCGCATGGTGTTAGAAGAAAGAGCTGCAGAAGCCTTTGAACCTGGTGCATCCAATTTTTAGTAAAAGGGGATTTTTCCTAATAAATATCATTGTACTAACTGGCCTACCCTTTTAGAAAGGAGGGATGAAAAAATGTATTTGCTCCATTCACCACGAAAGGGAATCATCCACACTGAATTGCACTATTTAGGAATGGCCTCACAGGTATATACCGGTTATCTGCAATTTTTAAGCGAAATTGAACCGAAACAAGAAACCGAGTACCTACAGGCGCCGCTCCCCTTTTCAAATGGGAACGGATAGTTTCCCGCTTCGTACCTATTATTAAAGAAAAACCGACCTTGAAAGGTCGGTTTTTTGTAATTCTGCAGTATGTTCCATAACCCTGGCCCCCGCAGCCCCCAAATGCTGGCTGCGACAAACCTGATAGGAAAACTAAGCGACTTCGACTATTAAGGACAGAAACTGGTTCCATCAACTTATTTACTACGAAACAAATGACAGTAATAATGCAATTAAACAGGATTATATTTCTCTCTTTTCAATATGTATTTTAAAGAATGAAGAATTGTTAATTCATCCCTAAAAAATCACCTAGCAGTTTTTTGCTTTGATTCATTTCATAAAATCCAATATTTTCAGATAACCTTTTTCGCCGGTTGGAAATCCATTCCCCTTCACCGGCCTAAATTGACTTTTTTCCCATTCATGATATATTAATATAGTACTTTAGTACGTGAAAGCGTTCAATTGTAGAAGAAACTTTCAAGTTTTACTGATAGGCTATTTTATTAAAATTGTGAAAGAAAGGCATGAATATAATGGAGAAGACTCATCAAGATCTAAAAAAGGGCCTATTGCCGAGGCATGTCCAGTTCATTGCTTTAGCCGGAATGATAGGAACGGGGATTTTTAAGGGGAGTTCCGATACATTAAATATGGCAGGCCCAAGTGTTGTAATAGCCTATTTAATAGGGGGGCTATTGTTATTCATTGTAATGGCCGCACTAGGGGAGATGGCAACCGCTTTTCCTAATATGAACGTCCAACATCTCATTAATATAGCTTTTGGGTTTCAACTATCCTTCATTGTCGGATGGCTCTATTGGTTCAATTGGATTATCGTAATCATTGTAGAAATAGTTGCAGCCGGCAGTTTTCTACAATATTGGTTTCCTACAGTACCATTATGGCTGTTAAGCATACTTTGCGCTTCAGTAATAATAGGAATTAATTTGTTTCAAGTAAAATACTATGGAGAACTCGAATTTTGGTTCGCAGGAATTAAAATAATAACCTTAATTGCTTTTATCATTTTAGGAGCTTTGATCATGCTAGGACTCTTTCCTAGTTCGGCTTCATTTTCAAATTACACGGAACATGGCGGTTTTTTTCCCAAAGGAATTGACGGAATGTTAAGTGCACTTTTAGTGGTCATGTTTTCATATGGGGGTGCAGAATTAATTGGTGTAGCCGTCACGGAAACAAAAGATAGTCAGCGAGTCATACCAAAAATCATAAAAGGAACAGTATGGCGGGTGATTCTTTTCTATGTCTTGCCGATACTTATCATTTGCGGAGTAATACCTTGGAATCAAGTAAGCACCGAAGTAAGTCCTTTCGTTCAGGTTTTCGGCTTATCTGGTCTTCCCGGAGCCGCCGATATCATGAATTTCGTTCTGTTAACCGCTGTCTTATCAGCTGCAAATTCAGGTATATACGCTACCTCAAGAACACTGTTCACTCTTTCCCAGAACGGGGAAGCGCCCAAGGCATTTTTAAAAACAACGAAAAAGGGTATTCCGCTTAATGGTATATTTTTAACTACATTATGCATATTGGCTGGTGTGTTTTTATCCTATTTGTATCCCGACCTGATTTTAAGCTACCTTATGGCCATTCCTGGATTCACGGTTTTATTATTGTGGATCAGTATTTGTTCCGCGCAATTGAAACTGCGTAAGCAATACACTGGCAAACCAGGATTCCGGGTAAAATGGTATCCATATACAACTATATTAGCCATCACGGCTTTAAGCATTATCTTTTTGGCATTTCTCTTTAATAAGCAAAACATCATCGGGACTACAGTATGTCTTGTCACGTTAGTGATATTCATCCTTCTCTCATTTATTGTCAAACAAAAAAAATAGAAATATTATCCCCCTGAATTTTATTAGGGATTTCAGACTGAAGGCAAACTCGATGAAAATCGGGTTTGCCTTCAGTCTTTTTAGTGTCAGTACAAATTGGACGTCGATTTCCACTCAAGAAACTCGCTCCGCAGGCGGTCCGCCCTCGGCGCTTTTGCGCCTGTGGGGTCTCCATGGACTCGCTTTTACCGCAGGAGTCTCGAACACCCGCTCCAATCAACTTTGTTTTAAAAGAAATAACATCTTTTGTCTACAAACTAATAATAAAGGAGAATCGGAATACTCTAACACCGACGATGGAAAGGAAACGGATTTCTGAAATCAACTGCAATTTTTTCAAAGAAAAACTGAGGTTGGTCTCATCCCGAAGCATGTTTAAGATGAGTTTATCCTTCATGCTTTTTCCTGTAATCCTTATTGGATTGAAGAAATTTGCGACACTCCTGCCGAACTGGCTGGCCGAGACCCCGCAGGCGCTTGCTTGGATGCGGCTTGGCAGACAGTCGGCGGAAATGGAGCGCATTTCTGAAATCAACTGCAATTTTTTCAAAGAAAAACTGAGAGTTAGTCTCATCCCGAAGCATGTTTAAGATTAATTTATCCTTCATGCTTTTTCCTGTAATCCTTATTGGAGAAATTTGCGACACTCCTGCCGAATAACTGGCTAGCCGAGACCCCGCAGGCGCTTGCTTGGATGCGGCTTGGCAGACAGTCGGCGGAAATGGAGCGCATTTCTGAAATCAACTGCAATTTTTTCAAGAATATACCCATTTTCAACATACATATGTTAAAATAACCAATGAACCAATCATCCTACAAATTTGAGGTGTGTATCTTGACCATATCTAAAACAAATCGCTTATCACTTGTAGAGCAGGTGGTTTCCCAAATCGAATCGTTAATCGAATCAGGTGAATGGAAAATAGGAAATCAAATTCCCCCTGAAATGGATTTGATCCAACAGTTCGATGTAAGCAGAAATACATTAAGGGAAGCTGTACGATCACTTGTTTATGCAGGGCTTTTAGTAACGAAACAAGGAAAGGGGACATTCGTAAGGTCATCAAGTGCCTTGGGGGCAGCATTTGAAAGAAGGATCCAGCAGTCAAGTATATTAGAAACGTTAGAGGTCCGTCATGCCCTTGAAAGAGAAGGAGCCCAGTTGGCGGCATTAAGACGTAATCAAGAAGATATAGAACAATTGCAGTTTCATATATCAGCCTGCAGTAGAGCTGCCGAAGCAAAGGATATCAAGGCCTACGAAGAAGCGGATATACAGTTACATAAATCGATTATGGTTTCATCACATAATGATTTATTGATTGATTTGTACGAACATATGGAACACTCCCTGCATGAATCCATCCATCAGATAGTGGTGATGAGTTCTGATGTGAACTTTCATTTGAACATTCATTGCAAACTTGTGGATGCCATCATCGAACAAGATGTGAACCGGGCAATCGAAACAGTGAATGAATACATTGCACAATTCAAAAAATCTTTAGAGTAAGTAAGGAGGAGATTATGGGCATTCATCAAGCGGCAAATCAACTAGAACAAAGAAAAGTGGATATTAAACCCAGATTAGGACTGCTCATCATCGGAATTATTCTTCTAGGGGCAAATCTGAGGGCTCCCTTAACATCGGTTGGACCCCTTGTCACTTCGATCCGTGATAACTTGGGGATTTCCAATACATTATCAGGTTCATTAACGACATTGCCTTTGCTTTCCTTCGCTTTATTATCACCGTTTGCACCTAGGATAGCACGGCGTTTTGGAATGGAGCTCACACTTTTCCTTTCCTTGGTATTATTAACGATCGGAATTGGGATACGCTCAGTTGGCGGAGTGCCGACATTGTTCATAGGGACCATTTTAATCGGGTTAGCCATTGCAATAGGCAATGTTTTGTTACCCAGTCTGATTAAACATAACTTTGCCAGGAACATCGGTTTGATGACAGGAACTTATGCTGTTTCCATGAATTTATGCGGCGCAATAGGTTCTGGGATCAGCATTCCCCTTGCTTCTTCATCCGGATTGGGATGGGCTGGTGCCCTTGGATGTTGGGGGATTTTATCACTTATTACAGTTTTCTTATGGATGCCGCAATTAAGACGGCCATTCAACTCAGGTAAGGATGTACAAACGGCGCAAAAGGATAAAAAGATTAACTTATGGCGTTCTGGTTTAGCCTGGCAAATTACATTTTTCATGGGTTTGCAATCGTTTATTTTCTATACAGTAATTACCTGGATGCCTGAAATCCTGGAGCAAAAAGGCCTGAATGCTGATGAAGCTGGCTGGATGCTTTCCATCATGCAGCTTGCAGTCATTCCCATAACATTCCTTGTGCCAATTTTAGCAGGGCGCTTACAAAGTCAGCGTCTGTTAGTGGTCCCGCCTGTCATCTTCCTTATATCAGGGATATTCGGAATATTATCCGGAAGCACTCTCTTCATCCCAGTATGCATGATATTGATTGGGATTGGAGTCGGAACCATATTCAGTTTATCGATGATGTTCTTTAGTCTTCGAACACAAAGCACCCATGAAGCGACGGAATTATCAGGAATGGCACAATCATTCGGGTACCTTTTAGCTGCCATTGGACCGGTATTATTCGGATTGCTTCATGACATTACACACAGCTGGACTCTTCCCTTACTGATGTTGGCCGCTATATCGGCACTTATTTTCATTGTTGGAATGCGTGCAGGAAATAATGAATATGTAACGACTCAATAAAGCCAGTAAAGGTATAAAAGGTTCTAAACGGCAATGGCCCCGGTATTGTACCGGGACCATTTACATACCAGCCACTGATAGCGGTACGACAGGTTCCTATTCCGTGATTTTAATTTCGAATAAGTAGAGAGTGGTCTTTGGTTTAAATAGAGAAGGAATATATGGCGTTCTCGCTTCTCATTTCGGTCATTTCGCGGCTCCCTTATCTTTAGTAAAAATTATCAACCTCAAACTCTGTCAGATAAGAAAGTTTCACCTTCTCCATTTGGAGAAAAAGAAATGACCTAGGCTTAGAGGAGGTTTCTGCATATTATGGTTCATTATCATTGGTTAAAGTACAAAGTGATTCCGATAACTCATTTACATTCTTTGGATCCTCGCTCAATATCCGAATGATGTGCATGCGAAAAAGCCATTGCTTAATGTTGAGCAATGGCCTTTGTGTATTTCCTTAACGCGAAATAAAACCGAATATTCCGAAAAGGGCGTCCGATGTGAACCGCACGCCTTTTTACCTTCAACTATATTGAATTGAAAAAAAATTACTCTCCACTCTTCCTATTTTAAGCATACTTCTTACTTTCCTCATCTTTAAAAAAGCTCTTCATTGCATGGAAAACATCAGCCTTTTGCTTAAGGATATAGTACCTGAATTTTTCATTATCGATGTTCTTATAAGCTGTCATCAATGTCGAATGGCGATTGTATTGATTGACTTCCCCGTATCCGAACATATTGGAAACCTTCATGAGTTCTTCAACAAGCTTAACGCATCGGACGTTATCGGATGTTAGGTTATCACCATCGGAAAAGTGAAACGGATAGATATTAAACTTCGCAGGGTCATATTTATGATCAATAAGTTCTAATGCTTTTCGGTATACGGACGAACAAATCGTACCGCCGCTTTCCCCTTTTGAAAAGAAATCCTCTTCCGGAACGACTTTCGCTTCTGTATGATGGGCAATGAACTCGATTTCCACGGTTTCATATTTTGTCCGCAAGAAACGGTTCATCCAAAAGAAAAAGCTTCGAGCCATATATTTTTCCCATAACCCCATACTTCCGGAAGTATCCATCATTGCCAGTACAACTGCTTTGGAATCAGGTTTCTGAACCTCATTCCAGGTTTTGAATTTAAAGTCTTCCTTATAAATAGGGTGAAAACCGGGGTGCCCCCTTAAGGCGTTCCGTTTGAAAGCGGATATCATCGTTTTCTTTTTATCGATATTTCCCATCAGGCCTGTCTTGCGGATGTCGTTGAATTCAATATGTTCGAGAGTGTGCTCCGCATGTTCTTTCTTCTGAAGATTAGGGAGTTCCAGTTGACTGAACAGGGCCTCCTCCAATTCCATCATCGACACTTCGGCTTCATAATAATCCTCGCCGGCCTTGTCACCTGCACCTTGACCCTTACCGGCTCCGGCATCGGACGGTGAGCCATCCCTTGCGACTACATCCCCCACTTTACTGTCTCCATCGCCTTGCCCTACATGTTTGTTCTTATCATAGTTATAACGAATTTTGTATTCATCCAAGGAGCGAATGGGGATCTTGATGACATCCCGGCCATTGGACATTACGATGCTTTCTTCTGAAATTAGATCAGGCAAATTATTCTTGATCGCTTCCTGCACCTTTTCCTGATGACGTTGTTGATCATCATAGCCTTTCCGATGGAGGGTCCAATTTTCCTGTGAGATTACATACTGTTGATTATTCTCTTCCGACATTCTCTTCCCCCCTTAAAAATGTTTGCACGCTTTTCATCATTCCTTCATATAATAAGTTAGTGTGGGAATGCCCACATCATTCCGGTTTTCCATTGAAAAATACAGTGCGAAAAAACGGATGAAAAGAAAAGTATTACTCTATCTTATGCAGCGACGCAGGATAATTTACAACAAAATTAATAATGGATGTTTGCCCATGAACTAGACAAGTCCTGACAGGGGCGTTAAAGCCCTTTAAGGTTATTTCTAAATAAGGAATATAACAAAACGAACAGACCTGATGATTTTCAGGTCTGTTCGTTTTTTCATTCATTCGTAATAGGATCGCTTTAAGCCAGAAGTAATGGAGCAGCAAAAGACTTCCAAGGACATTTAAAAAAAGCAATGGAACACAACAAAAAGGGTGTCCCAGCAGTTTTTCTGGACACCCCTTTTACACAGATAGAATGATTCTGGTTGTGGTATTCGTCAATCCTTCTCTTCCTCTATTTCATGTTGAACTGTACCGGGGCGTTTATCCCACTCTTTCAATTCTTCATTCGTCCTTTGATTTTCCATCTGCTTTCCAAGTTCTTTCATCTCTTCATAATCCTTAGCCATGGAGCTATTTTCCGGTACATGTTCTTTTTTCAGTTCCTCTTTGCTCATTTGCCATCACCTCTACTTATTGATACCCAATATTACCAAATCCGAAACGTAACATATCTAATGGAAATATGGGGTATAGATAAAACATTATGAGCAAATGTAAGGAGGTGCAAGAACTATGCAAACAACAACCCTTTATGTAAAGGAAGCAACGTCAGAAGGCCCTATTTTAAATCTGGAGTCCATACTTTTGAAAACGGAAGGTGTGGAACGTGCGATCATCGATGTTGATGATGGGGAAATTAAAATCGACCATAGCGAAGAAAAACTCTCACCGAATCAACTTATTACACTTATTGAACAGTATGGCTTGAATGTAACTAAATAGAAATCAATAGCACCGGGTTTCCTTCATTCAGAAGGGCCCGATGCTTTGTTGAGTTATAATCTCCCATGCCTACTATAATCACCGTTTTCAAAAGATTCATGATTTCAATAGAAATTCTGGATTTCCTCTAATCCACCTTTCATCCATCCAACCTACCGTAAACGGTAATAAACCCCTGCCCGATGAGGGGGCAGGAGCAAAAAAACTATGGATTACCGATTTAACAAGCTGCCCACATAGCGCAGCAAATCATTGGCTGAAGTCGAATTATATCCGTGCTCATCTATAAGTCTCGTGATGACCTCGTTCACTTTCTTCAGTTGCCTTTCGTCTGGTGTCTTCGTTGAAGTGGTGATCTTAACGACATCCTTCAAATCAGCGAATAGTTTTTTCTGGATCGCTTCCCGTAAACGATCGTGGGAATTATAATCAAATCGCTTCCCTTTACGGGCATATGCTGAAATTCGAATCAATATTTCTTCGCGGAATGCTTTTTTTGCATTCTCGGAAATTCCAATTTGCTCTTCTATCGAGCGCATCAATTTTTCATCTGGGTTGATTTCTTCTCCAGTCAATGGATCGCGCAGCCTTGATTTATTGCAGTATGCTTCGACATTATCCAGATAATTATCCATGAGGATTTTCGCCGACTCTTCATATGAATATACAAAAGCTTTTTGCACTTCATTTTTTGCAATGGCATCGTATTCTTTACGTGCCAGTGAAATGAAATTTAAATACCGCTCCCGGAGTTCGTTCGTAATGGACGGATGCTGGTCAAGACCTGCTTTTAATGACATAAGTACATCCAATGCATTAATGGACGGATTCTCCTTACGTATGATCGTAGAGGAAATCCGGTTAATTACGTAACGCGGGTCGATTCCGCTCATGCCTTCGTCCTGATATTCTTTTTTCAATTCATTGATGTCTGCGGAATTAAATCCTTCAACATTTTCCCCATCATAAAGCCTCATCTTTTTCACTAAATCGATATCGCCCTTTTTGGGATCTTTCAGGCGGGTCATGATGCTGAAGATTGCCGCCACCCTCAATGTATGCGGGGCTATATGAACATCCGAGACATCACTTTCACGAATCATTTTTTCATAAATCTTCTCTTCCTCGGTAACCTTCAAGTTATATGGAATAGGCATGACAATGATACGGGAATGCAATGCTTCATTTTTCTTGTTGGAAATGAACGCTTTATACTCCGTTTCATTCGTATGAGCCACAATGAGTTCATCTGCACTGATCAATGCAAAACGGCCAGCTTTAAAATTCCCCTCTTGTGTTAATGATAGCAAATGCCATAAGAATTTCTCATCACATTTCAGCATCTCCTGGAACTCCATCATCCCGCGGTTCGCCTTGTTCAGCTCGCCATCAAAGCGATAGGCACGCGGATCTGATTCAGAACCGTATTCGGCAATGGTCGAAAAATCGATGCTGCCCGTCAAATCAGCAATATCCTGTGACTTAGGATCAGAAGGACTGAATGTTCCAATTCCAACACGCTTATCCTCCGAAAGGAAAATACGTTCGACCATAACATCTTCAATCCTGCTTCCATACTCCTGTTCTAATCTCATTACATTCAGCGGCGAAAGATTTCCTTCAATCCTGATGCCATATTCTTCAAAGAAATCATCCCGTAAATACTGCGGGATGAGATGCAGTGGATCTTCATGCATCGGGCATCCTTTTATTGCATAAATCGCACCAGAGTCTTTTAACGAATAATTTTCAAGTCCACGCTTCAGTAAAGAAACGAGTGTGGACTTCCCACCTGACACCGGACCCATGAGAAGCAATATCCGCTTACGGACATCCAGCCGTTTTGCTGCCGGATGGAAATATTCCTCGATGAGCCTTTCCAGTGAATCTTCAAGGCCAAATAACTGACCGCTGAAAAAATTGTATTTCTTTGTCCCATTTACTTCTTCTATCCCTGCATCTCTGATCATGTTGTATACACGTGAATGAGCAGATTGAGCAACTAAAGGCGTTTCTTTCAATATTTCTAAGTACTCTGCGAAGGTGCCTTCCCACTTCAGCTTCTGTTCATCTTCTCTAAATTTTTCGATTTTCTTTAAAATATCCATTAAGGAACCTCCCCCTGTCACTTTCAGAGAATACTTAAATCTATGCTCCAAGTCTGACAAACATGTCAGACTTTAAAAAGTGGACGGGCATTGTTTCGAATCCCCCTTGACTCTCCATGTATCGAAAAGGGCTTAATCATTGAGAATTGATGACAAATATGCTGGCAAGAAAATTTGTGTGCACTCCTGCTAAAAATTAGGGTATACTAAGCCTATACTTAAGTGGGACAATATGGGTAAAGGGAGGTCACAACATGGGCACAGTTATTATCGTTGGAGTTGCTTTAACATTTTTAGCCGCTATCTTCACTGCCGGGTATGACGATAAACCAGGTGTGAAATAAAAAATAACAGCCTTTTCTAAAACTCCAAAAAAAGGGACAGCAAATTAAATTTGCCGTCCCTTTTTTTATTCCTCATCTATATAAATATAGAAGCACTTTCGCTGTCATTCACGAATGGCTTATTGAGCATGCCAAACGAATAAGCTTCATCATTTATACAGCGTTCTTTTTATCAGTTTGAGCTGAAATGTTGTTCTCCATCGATCTCAAGTCTTCATTTACTTTTTGTCCTTGTTCTAAATATTCCGTTTGGAAACCACTCTTTAATGCCCAACTATAAAACATTAGTGATAAACATGTAATGATGACCATATCCAAACCAAATGGGATTATATTTAGTCCACCAAACTTTTCACTGCCTAAGTATGAAATGGTCATCATACAGAGTAAGTAAACAACCATCCAAAGCCCTGCTGAAAAGTTTTGGCGGAATCCCTTCCATTTTATTTTTGATTGATAATAGAAATAAACGGGAAGACCAGCCATAATGATAAATAATACTTGACCTGTAAGCGGCCATCTTGCCCAATATAGAACCAAAGAAGCAAAAACAAAGCCCAGTGGTGCAATGATGCTTAATCCTTTTAAACGTAATGGTCTGTACAAGTTCTGACCTGTGCGTCTTAATGTCATTACAGTAACTGGACCTGTAATATAAGAGACTAAAGTCGCAACTGAAATAACCTCTGCCAATACGCCCCAGCCTCTAAACATGAATAAAAATAAGAAAGATACGCCTAGATTAAAAAACATGGCTTGACGCGGGATACCATAAAGAGGATGCAGTTTTCCAAACACGCTTGGTAAATATTTATTCTTTTCCATTCCATAAAGCATTCGTGACGTTGTCGCCGTGTATGTTATTCCTGTCCCCGAAGGAGAAATAAAAGCATCTACGTATAGTAAAATAACCAACCAGTTTATGCCTAAAACAATTGCTAAGTCAGCAAACGGTGAATTGAAATTCAAATGTTGCCATCCATTCACAATCATGGACGGGTCAACGGCTCCAATAAATGCAACCTGTAATAGAACGTAGATGACCGTTGCAATTAAAATGGAGCCAATTACTGCAATTGGGATCGAACGTCCAGGATTCTTTGCCTCACCTGCCATGTTAATTGGACTTTGAAAACCGTTAAATGCAAAGATGATACCAGAAGTTGCTACAGCAGTAAGTACACTTGCCCATCCATTAGGAGCGATACTTCCTGCAGATGTAAAATTGGATGCATGAAACCCGGCAAATAAAAGTGAGCCAATCGTAAGTCCAGGAATAATAACCTTAAAGACTGTAATGAATGAATTAGCTTTCGAAAACAAACTGACTGTCCAGTAATTTAATAAAAAGTAGACGATCAGCAATACAGAGGCAATTGCCAAGCCTCCCCCAGTAAGACTTCCATTTTCTACTAAACCATGTGTCCACCGTGCCCATTCCCATGGCCATGAGCTCATATATTGAACAGAAGCAATCGCTTCAACTGGAATTACGGAAACGATTGCAATCCAGTTTGCCCAGCCTGCAATAAACCCTAAAAAAGAACCATGTGAATACTGCGTGTATTTTACCATTCCCCCAGCTTCAGGAAACATAGACCCTAATTCACTGTAAGATAGTGCGATAAATAAAATAACAACCATCCCGATAATCCAAGAGATAATGGCAGCGGGTCCTGCAATCTGTGCCGCTCTCCAAGCTCCGAATAACCAACCTGAGCCAATAATTGACCCGAGTCCCACCATCATTAACGAAAACGTTCCCATCTTTCGCTGCATATTATTCATACATTTTTCACCATGCTTTCTAAAATTATTCTTTACGTTTAAAAGTAACTGGATTAATGATTCGTGTAGTGCGCCCAATTACATCTTAAAGTAATTGCTGCATTTACATCACCTCTTGTAAAAGTTTGAAAATTGATGAGGAAACCTTAAGGGTCTCCCCTTATTGCTTCTATTAATTACACCGGAACCAAATTTTTCTGCATTTCAGAAAATGCTTAAATCCCATTCTTGTGCCATTTGTTTCAATAACAGACTACCTGCTACGCTATTCCCATATTCATCGATGGCTGGTCCATAAATACCAATGCCACATCCATCTTGAAAAGGCATTCCGCTTCTGGCACTTGGAGGAACTAGTGCCATAATCCCGCCAGATACTCCGCTTTTGGCCGGCACCCCAATAAAAGCAGCAAATTTCCCCGAAGCATTGTACATACCGCAAGTAAGCATTAATGCTTTGGCAAGCTTAGCCAATTTTTTAGGGATTACTTGTTCTTTACGAACGGGATGGTAACCATCTTGAGCAAGAATCAGTCCAAGGAGGGCTATGTCTTCTGTGGTCACTTCTATGGAACATTGCATGAGGTAAACCTCTAAAGCTTCCTCTACTTCCGATTCCAAATAATTCGTCTCTTTCAAATAGTGAGCCAAAGCTCTATTTCTATGAGAGGTTAACCACTCAGATTGATACACTTCCTCATTGATTGTCGGGCGCTTCCCTAACAAATTTTCAAATAGTTCATAGAGAAATTCCAATTTATTTTGTGAAGAATCACCTGGGAGAAGCGAAGCTACTGTAATCGCCCCGGCATTTATCATAGGATTGAACGGCTTTCCCGGCTTATGCATTTCTAAACGGATAATTGAATTGAAAGCATCCCCAGTCGGTTCCACATCGACCCTCTCTAACACATAAGAAATGCCGCGACCCAAACATGCGGCTATAAAGCTAAGCACTTTTGAAATACTTTGCAGCGTGAAAGGAACTTCCCAATCCCCTGACTTGATCATTGTTCCACCCGGCTCCAGTATGGTAATGCCCAATTGCGATAAATGTGCATTTCTCAATGCCGGTATATAATTAGCGGTTTGTCCTTCAATAGCAAAGGATCTGTAATATGCTACCCATTCATCTAAGTCGGATTTTCTTTGACTATTAACGTGAATGTCATACTCTTTTGACAATTCTTCAATCACATTCTTCCACCTCTTCAGTTGTTGTATCATTATATTTTCAATATGAGCGTTTTACCGAATGCCATTACTAGATTCGATGAAAAAATAATGAATATTCTAAAAATTGTTAAGCGCTTTCAAAAATTTCTTTCTGCTTAATTTTAAATTGGGAACTACATAATCATACAAAAACCTACAAAATCTAAAAAATAAAAATCCACTAAAAAAACGTGATCATCTCACATGTCCCGTTACCATTTTTTGTGGATAGAAAAACAATTTGGTTTTGCCATAATTGATTATAAGCCGTTCTATTCAGGAAAAAGTAAGCGTTGTATTGAAGCCGATGAAACTGTATACTGATTTTTTAAACAAATTAGGAGGTGACGACTTGTATCTCAGTACGTTAATGAAAAAAGAGGTCTATGTCCTTGCTTTGATGTTGTTAACTGTGCCATTAGCAGGCGAATTGAGTTTTTATCCTTTCAATGAAACGTTTCGGGTAAGTTTTGGTGTGCCTGCATTTTTCTTCTTTTTACTATTATTACAAAAAACGCCTGCCATATTTTCGGGCATCTTGACAGGAACAATGGTTGTGATATTTCGCATTCTAATCGACTTTTTCATGCAGGATAATTTCTCCTGGATTTCCGCATTTCACGCTCATTATCCTAGTTTTTTCTTTTATTTTACCTATTCCGTTCTATTCTATTTTGCGAAAATCAACCGCTTTCAAAGCCGAACTTTGATTATTGGATTTATTGGTCTCATTATCGAAATATTGTCCGACTCCGTAGAATTAATCTTTCAATATATTGTGTTGGAAACAACGATTACGTTTGGTTCACTAAATGAGATGATCGTGATCGCATTCGGCCACAGTTTTATCGTTTTGAGCTTTTTTAATATGATGAAACTTTATGAAGCACAATCAAGGGAGAGGCAAATCAGAAAACAAAATGAACATATGCTGATGCTCATTTCCAATTTATACGAGGAAACGATTCATTTAAAAAAAACATTAAAAAATGCTGAGAATATTACAAAGAAATCATATGATTTGTATCGCGAATTAAAAGCATTGGAAAAACGGGAAAAGCAACTTCATGATCTTACAGAGCCATATAGTCAAAAAGCATTACGCATCGCGGGTGAAATGCATGAAGTCAAGAAAGATAATCAGCGGATTTTTGCTGGTCTCTCCAAATTGATCTCCAATGAGAGTTTTAAAGATTATATGAATGCTGCTGAACTTTTTTATTTAATTATCCGAATTAATGAAAAATATGCCTTATCATTAGGAAAGGACATTCAATTTGAATACTCCTTGGAAGGAAAAAACGATTCACCTTATCATGTATATACCGTGTTATCTCTTTTCAATAATTTAGTCGCCAATGCAGTGGAAGCAATTAAAGAAAAGGGAACCGTCCGTTTAAGTTTGTTTGAAATTAGTGACAATGTAGAATTTAAAGTTGCTGATACCGGACCTGGAATTCCTCAAAAATACCAGACTGTCATATTCAAACCTGGTTTTACATCAAAGTATGATCAGTTCGGGACACCTTCAACAGGGATTGGACTCTCATATGTTAAAGAAGTCGTGAAAGAACTGGGAGGGGAAATCCTATTTGAGAATAGTTTTAATGGCGCTGTTTTTTCAATAAAGTTACCAATCCAGAAGTTGATTCAGAAAGGGTGATTCCATGCGTTTTTTTATAACAGATGATGATTGTGCCATACGTTCAAACTTAAGCCAAATTATAGAAAACGAAGATTTAGGTGAAGTGGTGGAGGAAGCGGAAGATGGCAGTCTATTAGAAGGGCATATTTTGAATTTAAAACAAATTGATATATTATTTATTGATTTATTAATGCCCATCCGGGATGGTATTGAGACACTTCGTCATATAAAAAGTACATTTAACGGGAAAATAATAATGATTTCGCAGGTTGAATCCAAGGAGTTGATTGGCGAGGCTTACTCGCTCGGAATTGATTATTATATTACTAAACCAATCAATCGGATTGAGATATTGACAGTCATTCGAAAAGTCATGGAACGCATCCATTTAGAAAGATCGATCACTAATATCCAAGCCTCTTTAAATAGTGTATTGAACTTTGAACAGCCAAAAGTTGATAATTCCAATAGTTTTAATGAAAAAAGTATACGGGAGGTGGGTGAATTCCTTTTATCGGAATTAGGGGTCGTTGGAGAAAATGGCGCAAAAGATTTAATGGAAATGCTTCAGTATTTATTTATGTATGAACGGACTTTTACTTTTGGAAAGCAATTCCCCACCCTTAAAGAAATCTTTGTAGAAATCACCAAAAAAAAGCTCGGAACAGCAGCTTTGCCGGTTGATATCAATCGGGAAATAAAAGCTGCCGAACAGAGAATACGCAGAACGATTAACCATTCGTTAAATCATTTCGCTTCGCTAGGTTTAACGGATTTTTCGAATCCGAAGTTTGAAAATTATGCTTCCAAATTTTTTGATTTCACAGTCGTTCGCCAAAAGATGAAAGAACTGCAAAATGATTCAAAAATCGTTCTTACACCTACCCGGGTAAATACAAAAAAGTTTATTCAAGTATTTTATTTCGAAGCGAAACGATTGAATCCTGATGAAATAAATAGATATAGATAATACATGATTAAATACGAAAAATTACGGAAGAACCAAAAAACATAAAATCCCCTGAATGATTTCAAGGGATTTTAACAATATCTTATTTTTTCAACAATAAATACATGAAATAAGGTGCACCGATCAATGCAACCATGATACCTGCGGGAATCCCCTCGGGTTCAATTATATTTCGGCCTATCGTATCGGCAAGCAGCAATAGCCATCCACCGATTAAAATGGCAACCGGAATGAATAGTTGATTTCGAGGTCCTACCAAGGATTTTGCTATATGCGGGGACATAAGTCCAATGAATGCAATTCCGCCTGTAACAGAAACGGCAGCCGCTGCCAGTGCCACAGCCGTGATCAGCAGTACGATCCGCTCCTTTTCAATCGATACACCGACCCCAATTGCGACCGGTTCACTTAAACCAAGCAGATTCAAACGATTTGCTTTATATAAGGTGAATGGAATGAGGATGACTAACCATGGAATGATTGCCCAAATGAAAGGCCAATCCGTGCCCCATATATTTCCTGCCAACCATTTTGCGATGAAATCGACCTTCGCTCGTTCCGCTGACGAAATGAGGACAATCATCAGGCCTGAAAGCGCCATTGAAAAACCTACGCCGATCAACACTAACCGGACTGGTTCAAGTCCACTCTTCCTCTTGTATGAGAGGATATATATTAAACAGGCCGTCAGTAACGCTCCGATAAAACCAACAAGCGGAACCATATAAACAAAAGAACCAGCGTCAAGCGGGAAAAACAGAAAGAATGCGGCAATGGCAACACCTGCTCCTGAGTTGATCCCGATGATTCCGGGATCGGCTAAATCATTACGCGTGATCCCTTGTAGAATGGCTCCCGACAGTGCAAGGGCCATGCCTGCTAAAAGGGTGATGATGATACGCGGTAAGCGGACGGAAAATAATATGAATTCCTCTTTAAACGTCCCTTCCCCGAAAAGCGTTGGAAACAGTCGTCCTATAGAAAGATTGGAATAGCCCGAACACGTCCCTATAATGATCGTAATGATGATGAGTGCACTCAATGCACCTATTATCCAACGCTGTTTTTTGACTAAAGCTGACTGGATCATGAAAATGCTTTACCTCCTTTACGCACGATTAGGAGGAAGAAAGGTAAACCTATCATCGCAACAACCGCTACCACAGGTGTTTCATATGGAGAATTGATCGTACGGCCGATCGTATCGGCAAGCAACATGAAAGTGGCTCCCAAAATCGCAGACATAGGGAGGATGAATCGATAATCCGTACCCACGATAGCCCGAACGATATGTGGGACCATTAACCCGATGAAAACCATATTTCCGACAAGCGCAACGGCAGCCCCTGCCAGGAGGATGATGACCACGAAGAGAACCGCCTTTATTTGTGTTGTCTTTTGCCCTAAGCCTACGGCCACTTCTTCACTTAAGCTAAGTATGGTGAGCTGTCTGGAAAAGATAAGGGAAATCAAGATTCCTATTAGAATGAACGGAACGATTACACGAAGCTGCTCCCATGAAGTTCCGATATTCCCGCCAGCTGTCCACATCGATACATCTTTTGATACCTTGAAATATATGCCGACCCCTTGCGAAACGGCAAATAGGAATGCAGAGACTGCAGCACCAGCCAAAACGATCCTTAATGGTGAAAATCCTCCCTTTTTCATCGCACCGATTCCGAAAACCATGATTGCCCCCACAGCGGAACCTATAAAACACGCAATCATGATCCCTAAATTATTAGCATTTGGAATGAATGCCAAAGTGATGGCGAGACCTGCATTGGCTCCTGCCGTCAATCCAAGCAACCCGGGATCGGCAAGTGGATTTCTTGTCATTCCCTGCATGATGGCCCCAGAAACGGCAAGGGCTGCACCCACAAAGATTGCCCCCACTTCACGAGGGAAGCGGATTTCCCGAATGATTGAAATCTTTTCACCGACAGCATTTGATGTCAGTGCTTGCCAGACGTCTTTAACGGTAACATCAGCCGCACCAAATGCCATTGAAATAATGAACATGCCTATAAAGGCGACGATCGCTATGATCAGTTTACTTATAAATGGGATGAAACGTTGATTTTCATTAGTCATCTGTCTCTCTCATTTCTTTTTTTATAGAATAAAAGGAGAGGAATTGGAATCCCTCTCCCTCGCAGTATTATTTTCCAAGAAAACTTTTGGAAAAGAAGTCTAATTGGTAATCTAATGTGATTGGATCATTGAAGTAGAATTTTTTTGCATCAGCTTCATACAGTTTATTGTTTTTAACGGCAGGTATGTTTTTAAACGTGTCAGTTTGTTGGAATGAATTGTCCTGATCTTTGTTATTGCTCAAAATCACATAATCACCTGCATAGTCTTTAAGGACTTCTAATGATAAGGCAAAGTAACCATCTTTCAGTGCCACTTCTTTTACCTTTTCAGGCATACCCAATTTCATTTCTTGATAAAGGATTTCCGTTCCACGTCCCCAATTATCACCGTATACATAGAACTGTTTGTCAAACTTTTCGAAAACGGAAACGGTAGCATCTTCTCCAATTTTGGCTTTAATTTCATCACCAGTTGTTTTTGCCCGTTTTTTGAAATCATCCACCCATGCTTGAGCTTCTTTTTCTTTATTCAAAAGTTTACCGATTTCTACATGTTGTGTTAAATAGTCAACTTTTCCGTATGTATAAGTTACGGTTGGAGCAATTTCCTTTAATTTATCGACATTTTTAATCGTGGATAAACCAATGATTAAATCCGGATTCAACTCGATGATCTTTTCCAGGTTTTCGTCCGTCACTTCTTCCACATCTTTTAACTCTTTAAAATTCGGGTTCATTTTAGACCAGGAATCAACCCCTACAAGGTTAACATCCAAAGCCATTACGTTACCTGCGAAAGATGATAGTACTAAAACACGCTGAGGATCCGCGGGAACTTCAACAGGACCATTTTCAGATTGATACGTGATGGTACCTGATTTTTCTTTTTTGGAAGCGGAGCTTTTTTCTTTTTCGGCTGACTCGTTACCACAAGCGCTAATAATTAACACTAACAGCAGTATAAACGGAAACATTATCTTTTTCATTTGTTATCAAATCTCCTTTTAGTAAGTTGTATGTGCTGCACATTGGTTTGTTCGTTCGTTGATCTCGTCCGATTACCGCATCAATATGGAATACTTCCTTAAGAACTTCATGAGTGATGACTTCTTCACAATCTCCTGCTTTGACTATTTCCCCGTCCTTTAAGGCAATGATATAGTCGGCAAAGCGAGCAGCTTGGTTTAAATCATGAAGAACCATGACAATTGTACGTCCCTGTTCTACATTCAGCCTCTGTAACAATTCCAGAACCTCCAGCTGATGGGCCATATCCAAATAGGTGGTCGGCTCATCAAGGAAGATGATTTCCGTTTCCTGGGCAAGGGCCATCGCAATCCAAACACGCTGGCGCTGACCTCCTGAAAGAGCATCAACGGGACGGAACTTGAAGTCTTTCGTGCCGGTCACTTCAAGTGCCCAATCAATCACATCATAGTCTTTCTGGGTCAGGCGCCCAAAACCTTTTTGATAGGGAAAGCGCCCATATGATACGAGCTCCCCAACCGTCAAACCGCTTGCACTCTCGGGTGTCTGCGGAAGTATGGCCATTTTTCTTGCAAGGATCTTAGTGCTTTCTTTTGAGATATTAACCCCATCTAAAACAACCGTACCTGATTGATTTGGAATGATTCTGGTGATCGCTTTCAAAAGTGTCGATTTCCCACATCCATTTGAACCGATGATCGTTGTGATTTTTTTATCTGGTATTTCCACACTGAGATCTTTTACAATTAAACGTTCACCATAACCAATATTCAAATTCTCTGTATATAGGCGAACCATTTTTTAACCTCCATTTACTGAAAAAAATAGGTAAGTAAAAACTCAAATGAAAATGATTATCATTATCTACTACTTAATTACTATAATTCTATCTAAATATATTGTCAATGGTAATTTCATGGTCATATAAGAAGAATTTCTGACAGTATTTTTGGGGCCGGTCCGTATTACCGACTGACAATGAAAACAATAAAGATCCCGGAGACGTTCCCGGGATCTGTACTGTTTGCCTCATACTCAGCACTTTGGCAAGAATATTCCTAATAGGCCATTTTCATTAATCAATGTTTCTTAAATCCTTGCTTCTCAACATAATCCTTCATGTACAGCCTGCTTTTCTTTCCAAGCATTCCTGCCATTTGCCCGGTCCAGGTGTCTTTTCGTTTACCTTTAGTCCGAAGCTCATAATAACTGGAAATCGTTTCATTATACTCTTCAAGTTGTCCGATGAACTCTTGCTTATCCTCCTGATATCCATTTTCATGATAAATGTTGGACAACGGCAAACGCGGCTTTTTATCCGAACGGTTTTTCGGATATCCGACCGCTAGAGCGAATAATGGTATAACACGATGCGGTATATTCAAAATCGCTGACACTTCCGGGAGATTATTGCGGATCCCGCCTATATAGCAAATGCCTAAATCCATCGATTCTGCCGCCAATGCTGCATTTTGGGCCGCTAGAGCCGCGTCAATACAGGCAACCATGAATTTCTCGGTACTTTCAATCGATTCGGACAGGTCCGTGTTTTCCATTTCGGAAACCATATCCTGACGATATAAATCGGCGCAAAAGACGAATAGATGTCCATTCTTCTCTACATATGACTGTGGTCCGGCAAGTTCGGCAAGCTTGGCTTTCTTTTCCGGGTCGGTTACCCCTATGATTGAATACGCTTGAATATAACTTGAAGTCGATGCAGCTTGGGCACATTCCACAATCGTATTGATTTGCTCCCCAGACAATAACTTGTCCTCAAAGGAACGAATGGAACGGTGATCTAAAATCTTCTCAATAATGTTATTCAATGCTCCCACCCCTAAAGAATATGTAAAGTATCCATCATCGGGGCTAAAATGCCCCCGATGACAGTATTGATGAAACTTAACCTTTTGTTTTCAAATCCAATTCACGGTAATTTTGCTGTCTAAGTGCTTCATAAACCAAGATGGCTGCCGTATTCGACAGATTAAGGGAACGTACTTTATCCGTCATTGGAATCCGCAGGCACCGATCCATATTTTCTTGGATCAGATCTTTCGGGAGACCCGTCGTTTCACGGCCAAAAATGAAGAATATCTCACTTTCTTGATCACTGTAATCGAAGCTGGAATGCGGCTGCTCCCCAAATTTCGTCAAGTAATAAAATTCGCCGCCGGCGTTTCTTTCAAAAAACTCTTCTAACGAATCATAATAATGGATCTTTACATTCTCCCAGTAATCGAGCCCGGCCCGTTTGAGCTGTTTGTCATCCGTCGAGAAACCGAGCGGGCGAATGAGATGTAAAGACGTATCCGTCCCTGCACATGTTCTTGCGATATTTCCTGTATTTGCTGGAATCTGTGGTTGATATAAAACTACATGTATTGACACTTCATTTTCACCTCTAGTTTGAACTTCACCTTAATTATAGCATTAAACAAAAAAGACTAAAAACCTATCACCCTCCATCCAAAATCACAAAGAATTTATAAACGATGTTCGGTGTATATCTTGTTGAATCCTCATACGTCCAATATCGGTGACGGCTGTTCATCGTATGTGCATTCACAAGCGGCATCCCGTCCTGATCCTTCGCCGTTACAATCAAGTTATGGTCAAACCGTCCGTCCCCTTCGAAATCTATGCAGAGGATATCGCCCAAATTCAATTCCTTGGCCGACTCCACCTGCTTTGTCCTGATGGCATTCCCGGCTTTAAGCAGATGATATAAAGAATGAGCTGTCGTCCATGTATAACTCCAGCTTTTCCCCCTTATCCACCAGCCCTTATTTTTATTTGGCGCCCCCCACATCGGTATTCCCCCTGCATGTAAACATTGTGAAATGTAATTCGTACAATCATCGGTGAATTTATAATAAGCCGGATTGAATTCATTCCACCAACGCTCGGCATATTGAACGGCCTTCATTCGATCATACCTATATGCGAGGCGATCTGCGCCTGGATCACACTTTGGCGGTGCCTCTTCGGTTTCAAAGCTGGGAATCAACTCATTTTCATCCACTATATACCCATTTCGAAACCGTGCCTCCCTTTCTTCCATTTCTTCTTCTATATAAAATGAATCTTCCTGTTTCAATAAATATTGCAGATGGACATGATAGGTCAGGACTGTATCCCTGTCTTCCTTTCTCTTCGAATGTACCTTGCCTGCCGCATTCACCCGAACAATTTCGGCGGCGCGGTTCCTCAACATTTTCTTCTTCAAATGTAACTTCCTTTCACCCCGTTCCAGATCATCTGAAGTATAGAACTCCACTCTTTCTTGTAAAAGGCGTTGCAATTGTTCCCTCAAGTTCATGCCCTCCTTCTTACCATCTATGCTAATGTGTATGTACGAGGGCATGGACAAAAACACAACTTCATAAATGTGGGAGTTTCAATCCTTAACCATAATGAAACTTTTTATAAAGATTTTCCTTGAAGGAACCGGAATATCTTAAGCAAAGGCTGTTTTCACATACTTTGTTGCTATTTACTAGGTAGTGAGTTGTGGTTGATTTCCCCTCCAGA